>JAGARL010000036.1 GCA_017622255.1 Methanocorpusculum sp. | reverse complement strand
CCCTGTTCTATCTGAAGAGGAGATTTCCAAGACTCTCCTGAGCCTGATTGATGCATACGAAACAGCCGACATTGCAGGAATCCAGCGGTACATGTCCCGGGATGTTGACATCCACGTCCATGAGCTGAATCTGCGCGGCTGTGCAGCCTTCTTTAAGATTTATCATCCGGAAAAAATCACGCTCTCGGACTTCAGCGTCAAAACCTTAGGAGATGTCGGATGGGGGTACGGAACAATCACGCGGAAGAACTCGGTGATGCACTTCAGCACCGTGTTCAAGAAAAAACGCAACCATGAATGGAAAATGGTGCACCTGCATCTCTCGGACGCCTGTCTGTAACTTACTTTCTTTTTTCTCAAAAAATTATGCAGAGTTTGCCGCCTCTGCCCGTGCCGCCAGAGCAAAAGCCGCGTTTTCTGCCTCGTCCATAATCTCTTCCGCTCCCGGAACCACTCCTTCGTACATCAGGATTGCGCCGTTGCAGATGGTGGTCTCAACCGCCAGGCCGTTTGTTGCATAGACCGCGTTGGACTCCGCGTTGAAGCAGGGGACATTCATCGGGTTTCTGCCGACCAGAATGATATCTGCGAGGTATCCCGGAGCAAGGACGCCGGCGTTGATGCCAAGCGCCGTAAAGCCGTTGCGGGAGGCAATCTGCAGAGCATCTGCCGCCGGCATGACCGTCGGGTCATTCCAGAAGAACTTCTGGAGAATCGCCGCTGTTTTCATCTCCGCAAACATATCGAGGTCGTTGTTTGAAGAAGCGCCGTCGGTTCCAAGCGCCACGTTTACGCCTGCCGCCTTCATCTCGCTGTAGGGAAGCGCCCGGTTTCCGGCAAGCTTCATGTTCGATACCGGATTGTGGACTGCGGTAACCCCGCGCTCTGCATAGAGGCGGATGTCATCCGCATCGAGCCAGCAGGAGTGTGCCGCAATACAGGAAGGCGAGAGCACACCGCATTTGTCCAGCCATGCCGGCGGGCGCATGCCGTGGGCTGCGATACAGTCGGTGACCTCCTGTTCGGTTTCGGAGACATGGATGTGCAGCGGGACATTTTCCGCTTTTGCATACTCCGCACACCAGCGCAGTCCCTCCTCGGAGACGGTGTAGACCGCGTGCGGGGAAACACCGGGCAGGATTCTTTCGTTGTTTCGTGCCTTCAGGTTTTTGACCGTCTCCTGCATGACCCGCTTTTCGGACTCAAGCTTTTCGGCGTCTCCGTTGTCAATCATACAGTACGAGAGGCAGGCACGGATGCCGGACTTCTCAACTGCGTCGGCTGCCGCGTCCATCATGAAGTACATGTCGTTAAAGGCGGTTGTTCCGGTCCGGATCATCTCCAGGCAGGCGAGTCTTACGCCGGCGTAGATGTCAGACTCGGTTAAGTGTGCCTCGGTCGGCCAGATTTTGGTGGAGAGCCAGGGGAAGAGCTGCATGTCGTCGGCATATCCGCGCAGGAGCTCCATCGCGGCATGGGTGTGCATGTTGCACATTGCAGGAAGTGCTGTTGCCCGGTTTGCATCGAGTACAAGCTCTGCTTCATGGTCGGTGATTTTTTCTGCGACTGCGCCGATTTTTCCGGTTCCGTCCAGGTAAATTTCCTGGATTTTTCCGTTGACGCGTGCGTTTCTGATGAGAATCGGAATCTGCTGTCCGTAAATGTCTATGTCTTCTGTCATGCGAATTTCTCCACAATTCCTTTGATGAGGGAGGTTACTTTGTCTCCGTTCTGCCGGGCGATTTTTACGATTTCCTCGTAGGAGGGGGCGCCTTCTCCGCCGATGCCGTTTGCGTAGTTGTCCACGGTGCAAAGTGCTGCGGCTCTGATGCCGAGTTCGTTTGCAAGGGTAATCTCGGATGCGGCGGTCATGCCGACGACATCGGTGTGTGCGGCGAAGTGGGCAATCTCGGCGGCGGTTTCAAACCGCGGGCCGTTTGTCTGGAAGTAGATGCCGCGCTGTGCTTCCGGGGCAAGTTCCTTGAGGCCGCGGCTGAGTTCTTCATCGACTGCTGGGGGGACATGGAAGATGTCGTGCTGGTGGAAGGTCGGGATGTTCCACGGGGAGAAGAATCCCGATGCGACGACGAGGCTTCCGGGGGGAAGTTCTGCTTTCATGCTTCCGGTAGATCCGATGGAGATTACGCGGTCCACGCCTAGGATTTTGAGTGCGGCGAGGTGGGCGCGGTGGTTTATCTGTGCGGGCGGGGTGTTATACTGATGCCGTTTGATGACGGCGATTTTTCCCGCATACACTTCTGCGGTTCCGTACGGGGTTGCGATGAGTTTTCTATCCAGCGGGGGAAGTTCAGCCTGCAGAAGGGCTGTGCCGCCAATGATTCCGAGCATACGTGATATAGTATATCTCTTTGATGGATATTAAGAAAAGCGGATGGGGTTGAAAAAAAAGAATTACCCTAAAATCGAATGCTTCGACTCATCTAAAATCTGCACATCATCCAGCCGCCAGAGCCGCATATTCCGCGCCGTCTTCTCAATTCCAAGCTCCGTATCCGAATCAATATCAATAATATACGCATCAAGCCGCGGAACCTTCAGCCGATTTGCCGCAACCGCCCGGTGATGCCCGTCGATAACT
>JAGARL010000297.1 GCA_017622255.1 Methanocorpusculum sp. | reverse complement strand
TGATTATTTCCATGCAGTCAGCCGTGTATATCGTTTCGTTGTCTATCTGTTCATAGATGTACTCGCGAACCTCATCAGAAATGGAAATCCGGGAAATCCAGTCAGATACCACATCCTCGACCATATCTGACGGATCACATTCTTCTCCCTCGTTCCGCTCTTCCTCCACCCGCTCGAAGATTTCGTCGAGCAGGTCGTCAAGATTGTTGGAGAGGAAGGCATCTGCTGCTCCCCAGACCACGTTTTCCCGTGCGTCATCATAGCCTGTCATCAGGCATCGCCTCCTTCGTTCTCCGCGGCATTTCCTCCCTCTGCAACATTCTCTACCTCCACTGCATTCTCTCCCGCCGCCTTCTGCACTTCCTCCGCCAATTTCTGATACTCGGCTGTCGCGGTAAGCTGTGCTTCCACTTCCGGTCGAATCTCTGCCCGTTCCGGAAGACACATCCGCAGAACAGCTAGTGCAACCTCGGATTCATCTGTATCCGAAAGCCGGACTCTCTGCCGCTTTGCTGCTTCCAGAGATTTCGTGAAACCGTATTCGAAGATAATCTTCTCGCAGTCATACTCATACTCGCACGAGCGTTCTATCTCTTCGTGCATTTCATCCTCGATGAAGTAATATCCGGAATCATCATCAAGCCAGTTCACCAGAACCGTTTCCAAAGCCTGCGGGAGCGTTTTTCCCTCCTCAACAACAAGCTCACGAATATCCCGTATCATATCCTCCTTGTTCAGTGTGAGATAGGTCTCCACTGAATCCGTCAGCGCCTCTTCCAGAGTGCTTTCCAGTTTTGACATCAGGCATCGCCTCCTGCTTTTTCGTCCATATCCACGATACGGGCGATTCTTTCCGCGAAGCTCTCACTCGGGTTTTTCTTTTCCTTCTCAGTGAGCGGATGAAAGATTCCCTGCGGATTTACCCCAAGCCTGCTGTGTCTGCAGGCATCTTTTCTGACCATGCGTTCACATTCGAGCCGCTGACTGTTTCCAAAGTTGATGAGCAGTCCGCTGTCGATTTTGCCTGCCGAGAGGTAAAACTGCAGTTGTCTTCTGTGTATTGCATAGAGTCTGGTGACTGCTTTGAGTTCCAGGATGATTTTACGGTCAACGACGATGTCAGCACAGTATCCGTGATTCAGCGGCTGTTCTTTGTAGGTGATGATGATTGGGACCTGCCGTTCTGCAGTGTATCCTGCCTGGTTGAGTTCCCAGATTAAAGCGCGTTCATATGCGGATTCAAGCATGCAGAATCCGAGTTCCTTCCATACCTTCATGGCGAGTCCGGCAATCCGGTACTCGTCACTCGCACGTCCTTCGTCCGTGCTCAGCCATCGAGTCGCTTTGCGCCTCTCAGCAGTTCCGTCAACTAATTCATTTCGTGTCATGATAAACACAACCCGAACAGAACGGCACAAAGATGATATTGCTGACGGGATTGGAGCGAGGATGCGGATGCAGACGAGCGAGAAGACCGGCGGCATTATCTTCTTTGGGCTGAATCAATCCCCGGAATGATATTCATGAAGTTTTTGAAAATACCGGGC
>JAGARL010000296.1 GCA_017622255.1 Methanocorpusculum sp. | reverse complement strand
GGAGAACAAGAAGGCACTCCACGTTCTCCACCCAATCAGTGAGGACCAGACGATTATCAGAACCGATATCCTCCCGATGCTGATGGAGTCCTTATCCATCAACCGTTCCCGCGAACTCCCGCAGAAGATTTTCGCCTGCGGAGATGTTGTCGAGGACATGGAGACCTACCCGAAGATGGCAGCGGCCTCCATCCACGCAGGCGCTGACTTCTCGGAGATTTACGCAGTCGTCGACAGCTTCTGCCAGATGATGTCCATCCCGTACGCGGTAAAAGAGGGCGACGACCCGGCATTTATCCCGGGAAGATGCGGTGCTGTCTTCTGCGAGGGTAAGCAGATTGGTGTCTTTGGCGAAATCAGCCCAGTTGTGCTGAATGCCTTCGGCTTAGAACAGCCGACCTGTGCATTCGAGCTTGACCTCCGCGGATTCGTGGAGACTGAATAAATTTCTTTTTTTTTGTTGTTTGTCTGGCTCTGGACAAGAAAAGAACACAGACCACGCAGACGAGCAACGCGTCGCTCTCGCTCGCTGACGCTTGCGAGCTGCTGCCGCAGCCGCGACTGAGCGTTGCTTTTTATTTGAAAACTGCCGTGAGCGACCACAAAGCGTCTGCGGGAGCAGCTCGCCGAAGGCGAGAGCGACTGGTCGCTGTCTGTGAGGTCTGTGTTTTTTTCTAAATAATGCCGGTGATGCGATTCGCCTGGATTCGTTCTGATTCGCGGTTTTTCTCTACAGATACGCAAACCCTATTTACCTCTGCACAGCGAATCTATAGAGAATACTCATGAAGAACACTCCGGCAGTCTATGCGGCTCTTTTCCTCGGCGTCCTGGCCATATCGACGTCCGCGATTTTTGTCAAGTTTGCGGACGCTCCGTCATCAGCCATCGCCTTTTACCGCCTGGGAATCTCCGCGCTTGTTCTTCTGCCGTTTCTTCTCTTCAGCAGAAAACGCCTGCGGGAGGTCCGGTCCCTTTCCCGAAAGCAGTTTCTCTTGATTGCCTTCTCCGGAATTCTCCTTGGCATCCACTATGTGATGTGGTTTGAGTCTTTGCGCTACACCTCTATCGCCAGCTCGGTTGTTCTGGTCTGCCTGCAGCCGCTGTTCTCGCTTATCTTTGCGCTCATTCTCTTCCGGGAAATTCCGCGGAAGAGCTCGGTTGTCGGATGTCTGGTGGCGATTTTCGGATGCTTCATCATCGGCATGGCAGACTTTCGGATAAGCGGCATGGCGCTCTTCGGTGATATCTTAGCCTTCCTTGCGGCAGGCGGGGTTGCCCTCTACTTTATCACCGGGCAAAAGGTGCGGGAGTCTACCGGCGCTGTTACCTATTCGGTCTTCAGCTACGGAATCGGAACCGCCTTCCTGCTCATCTATGCCCTGATTCGCGGCGATGCACTCGCCGGCTTTTCCGCAGGCACCTGGGCGGCGCTTTTCGGACTGGCATTTATCGCGACAATCGGCGGGCAGTTCTTATTCAACCTCCTCTTAAAACGGGTGTCCGCAACAGCTGTTACCATGAGTATCTTAGGAGAGCCGGTTGGAACCTGCATCTTAGCGTATCTTATCTTCGGCGATGTCGTTTCACTTCAGCAGTTTGTTGGAATCTGTGTGATTCTTACAGGACTTGCCATATACTTCCTGTGGCCTGCACTAAAAGGGGCGGATCATGGAGATAAATTCCTGAGAAACCTCGACCTCTCTGTAGACGAGAAAGAATAACCCTCCTTTTTTTCCCTCACTCCGCAAGCACCCGCTCAAGCTCCTCCTTATATGCCAGAAGCTCCTCTTTTGACTTCCCCGCAAAGACCACCTGCGGACGCGAGAGCAGCGCATGCATCTGCTCAAAACGAACCGCCTCATCCTCAGCCATCTTTGCCGCAGTCTCCGCATGCAGCGCACGCCCGCAGGACGAACAGAACCGGGCATCTTTCACCGTCAGCGAACCGCAGACAGGACATGCCCCTGCCCCGGCAAACGCAGAAATCGCATCCCGCATAAAGTCAGTTGCCTTTATTTCGCGCGCTTCTGCCCGTCTCTCAACCTCATCATACATATCCTGATTCATCCGAAACGTAACCTGCGTCGTTATTACCTTAAATCCCATGCATATATTGTCTGTTTTCCAAAATATATTAACTTTACATTCTGCGCAGTTTTCGTTAACACACTCCAAACATACTTAAATTTAAAGTTACATAAAGTCATTCATGCAAATTATTGCTGAAGACAAAACCAACATCGAAGACCTCAAACTCGAGGCATTCTTCGGTCCTGTATCGAATGTCGAACCAATCGAACTTCCGCCTCCCCCCGAAACGGAATCCGCACTCCCCATCACCGTCCCTCTGGGTTCCACATCCAGAGTCCTGCTTGAATCCGCAAACTCCGCAATCCGCGCCTACAACCGCAGAAACGGCGAATCCGTCTTCTTCCGGGACAGCAGACTCGTTGAAGTAATCAAAGACAAAAGCGGAAAACCGCAGATTCGAGAGCTTACCGCAGACCGCATGCTCTCCATCCTTACCAGAAACGCCTACTGGGAAGACCACCAGACCGAAAAAGACATCAGGCTCTCCATCTCCCACGCACGCGTAGTACTCGCCTCCCTGCCCGCAGAACTGCCTGACGTCCGCGAACTTGCCGGACTCTACACCGGCGTTCTCATGACTGAGAACGGAATTACTGCCGAGCCGGGATACCACGAAGAGACAGGACTCTACCTCACAAACGGATACCCTATCCCTGCCGTGCCGGAGAACCCGTCTGCGGATGACATCCGGCAGGCACGCGCCCTCTTCGAAAACCTCTTTGGCGAGTTCCGCTTCTCGTCCGTCACGGACTTCGAAAACACCGTACTTGCTGTACTCACCCTCGTCTGCCGCCGCATGATCGAAGGCCCGGTCCCCATCTGGGTTGTGGACAAAAACGTCTCCGGCGCCGGAGGAACACTGCTCTGCCAGACCGTTGGAACTGCAGCCCTCGGTGTCATCCCGCAGCCGAACAGAACAACAGCATCGCCTGAGGAGATGGAAAAGCAAATCACCTCCGCGATTATCGCGGGCAGACCGTTTGTCATCCTCGACAACGCATCCCGCGGCACAAACTGGGCACCGGACATTCTGCTTACCGCAACGTCCGGCACAGGACACGTCGAGGTCAGGCGTCTGGGAAGTTATGACACCGTATCATGCGAAAAGCCCATGACCTTCGCCGTCAACGGAATTAATCTGGACTGCCGGGCAGACGTCTCCCGCAGAGTGTACAAGACGCGGCTTTCCACATCCCGCGCTCTGGCTGACGAAGCGCCCTTTAAGCGTTCCAAGTCCGAGCTTCTCGCATTCGCCGAAGCAGTGCATCCGGAAATTGTCTGGGCGGCAGGAGTGTTTCATGCCGCATGGAAAGCCGCGGGATGTCCATCTCCAAAGCCGTGCGAGGGAAACATCTCAGAGTACGACACATGGTACACCCTCTGCGGGGGCTGCATGACCGCTGCCGGATACACAGAGTTCCTGTCCAACCTGCGCGAACTGCAGACCGGAGACAACGGATTCGACGAAGACGGAAAGGCAGTAATCGAACTGCTTGCCGCACGCTTCAAAGACGAACTGTTCTCCCCAAAAGCTCTGCAGAAGATGCTTGTCGAAGAAGGGCAGATGCGAAGAACCGGGAACGGATATGACGGACTGCTGAACTATGCACCGGACAGGCTTGTGCAGTCTGCGGTGTCTGGAACACTTACCACGCAGGCTGTCGGGCTTTGGATGAAGGAGTATGTGGATGTGAAGTTTGCCGGATGCCCCAAGTATCTGCAAAAGATGAAGCAGCCTGAGGGTAACCGGTATCAGATTCGAGAGGTGATTCCCCAGAGTACGCTTAGCTGAGTCTGCGTTTTTGGATTTGGAGGTTTCTCCTATCTCCTGCATAGTTGAGAGAGAGGTATGCAGGGATTTTGCAGTCATTTCTGGTTTGTTTTTTTTATTTTGAACTCGTATGGAGGTTTTGCATACTCTGGATACTTTTTCTGTCTGCTTTGGCTCTGTACTGTTGGAACGGGTGTTTTCTATTTTGGATATGGTATCTGTCCAGAGTATGCATATCCTCCATACTGCCGTTATTTGTGAAATGAAACGATATAAGCCTGCAAAATTTATGGACAGTCTGCATAGTGTACGGAAAAAAGAATGTGATGGAATGATTTTCATCGAAATGAAAGGACAGAGAAACTGTTGCGCTGCATTCTTCTCAATCTCCTCAGCGCAACGAACATGATTTGGTCTGTTTGAGCTATTTCCTGGCTGGAGAGAGTCATCCTCAAACCCTGCTCCAGATTAATAATACCCGTTGTTAATATAAAAAAATTATCCCGCGCAAGCCAATTCCGCAGAAATTATCGGGAAAAGTGAGAATGGAATATGTTACATCACAATGTTATATAAAATTTACCCGGAGGTATAATTCACGGCGGGAATAATATTATATACTATCTGTGCAATAGAATCCTGTATGAAGAAAACACTGTTACCTGCCCAGGGTTAATGAGGCAGAAAAGACAGTGTCCCTCCGCTGGAGTTCCAGTAGGGGAGGGGGACTTCTTCTAGTGAAGAGTCCCCGGTAAATCGGTGACACCTTCACGCTTTGGAATATCTCGGTGAATTCCTGAATGAAGCAACTCGCGGCCGAAAAGGCGGCTTCCTAAAGTATTCACTGCAAAATAAAACGCATGAGGTGAAAACACATGACATTACCAATCGCAGAAAACGTAAAGCAGTCATTCGAATACGCCAAGGGCACGCTTTTTGGAAAGTGGGTTGACTGGCTTATCCTGATTGTCCTTACTATCATCCCGGTAGTCAACTTCATTGGTATCGGCAGATACCTGAAAATCTTCCGCGGTGAAGACCCAAGCATGGACGACATCGGAAAATGCTTCATGGACGGTCTCTTCGTCTTCGTAATCGGC
>JAGARL010000295.1 GCA_017622255.1 Methanocorpusculum sp. | reverse complement strand
CCTTGTTCTTCTCGGCTGTTTTGTCTCTGCCGGTGCCGCAGAAGAGACGGAGCATACCGAAGCAACGGTTTTTGCAAACTGCGGGGAGCTGATTATTATTTCCGCGGTCGGCAATCCGACTACGGGATACACCTGGTCTGAACCGGTACTGTCAAACGGGCTTTCCCTGATACACGCTGACTATACGCAGTTTAAGCCGGGCATGATTGGTACCGGCGGTGTTTTTGAGTGGACCGTTTTTGCTGACACTCCGGGATTCTATCTCTTCAAATCCGAATATAACCGTGCATGGGAAAATGCCCCTGCAAAAACGCTGAAGGCCGTGTTTGTTTATCTCCCGGATTTCCTGAATGGACCAAACGGCGTTGTTTCTCTGCGCACTTTCTAAGTGCCAGAACTTCTTTTTTCTGAAAGACTTTATACCGCCGTCGCGTATAACTTTCCATGAAGAAAAAACCAATCTTTCTTTTAACCGCAGCTGTTCTTCTCGGCTGTGTATTTGGCGCAGGATGTATTTCTTATGAAGAAGTTCAGGAGTATGCAGTAACCTTTGACTCTTCCGGCGGAGAAGAAACCGTCACCGCAAAAGCAGGAGACATTATCACCATCACCACCGAAGGAAACCCAACCACAGGATACGACTGGACAGAACCGGTTGTCTCTGACGGTCTGGATATCATCGGCTGGGGCCGCATCACCACTGACGGGCCGGAAATTGTCGGTGCCGGAACGATTTATGACTGGGACGTCTCCGCAGATAAGCCGGGAACATACACATTTACCACTGAGTACAAACGTGCCTGGGAAGATGCCCCCATCAGTACCATCACAGTAACGATTATCTTCAGCTAAGTTCAAAATAGGACAGTAAGGAATCCGAAAGGAGGAGCAGGTATGGATAAGAAAATCGTTGAAATGTTACACATGGGATTAGAGCCGGTCGGCATCTTCTTTGGAAATACCACTGCGAAGAGTGAACTGGAAGCATCCCCGGATAAAAGAAACTGTGTAGTTCCTTTCCTTCTTGCCGCCGCAAAAGGAAAAATTTCTTCGATGGATGAAGCAGGGTGTACCTGTCCGGGAGGCGCTGTCGGCGCCTGCTTTGGAGACGGATTTACCAGACTGAATCCAAATATCCATATGATGCTCTCCCAGGGATTAGGGGACAGAGCGCCGGAAGGAGCCCCTCCCATGGTGAAAGAAGGTGAGAGATTCTTCTGTAATGCAGACATTGCACTGAAGTGGCGGCAGAACATGCCGTATTCCGAGAAAGCATATCCGCGAATTGTATTTGCTCCGCTTAGCAGATGGGTGGAAATCGGTACGCCGGATTTGGTATTTGTCTTTGCAAATGCAGACCAGATATCAGCACTTGTCATCATGCAGGGATTCCACAACGGCAAAGCTGTCAATACGCTTGCACCGTTTGGAGCGGCCTGTCATTCTCTTGTATATGCGGCAGAACAGATGGATAAAGAAGAGCCGTACGCAATTATGGGGCTTTTTGACATATCACAGAGAACTGCCGCACTCAAAGATTATCTGTCATTGACTATGCCTTATCGTCTTTGGGAGAATATGACAAAAGACCTGGATAGAAGCTGTCTGACAACGCACAGCTGGAAAAATATTGAAAAGCGGCTGTAAGCGCTTTTCCTCAGATAAAATCGTCTATCTCTGGTAAACAACCAGAGAGGGGACTGTTTTTCGCGTATTTATTCGTTCTTTGTTTCTAAGATTTTCCGGAATGCAATACCTGCTTTTTCCATCTCACTTTCCCGCGCGTTCTCTACAAGTTCGCGGAAGTGTCCGCTTCCGGCACGCTTTTCCGCAACCCATTCCTCAGCAAACTCGCCGGACTGCACCTCGCGGAGAATCTCTTTCATATCTGATTTCAGGCGCTCGGAAATCAGGCGCTTTCCGCGGGTAATGCCGCCGTAGCTTGCGGTTTTCGAGACTGAATCAT
>JAGARL010000294.1 GCA_017622255.1 Methanocorpusculum sp. | reverse complement strand
TTTTAAGATTACCCGTGAGGAAGCAAAGGAGTTCACGGTTCAGATGCTGGAACGGCTCTGTCCTTTAGCAGAGATTGAAGGAATTGCGCTCTGCTATTCGATGGGGGACAACTTCACGAAGATTACTGATGTGAAAAAGCTCAAGAACCGCGGAGTGATTACGCGCAAAGGAGCAGGAGAACACATCGGCGGCGGTACAAAGGTCTTTGATGAGATTGCGGCATCCGGAATTCCGGCGGTTGCCTTCCCGGGAATTCACCGCGGCTCAGACACCGACCCGAGATTTAAGGTGTACTCGCACCAGACAAGTCCGGAGAAGCTTGGAATCGCCTACTATGTGAAGCAGCGGTTAAACGAGGATACGTTTGTGGTCTCTGACATCAGTTCAAATACAGTGTCTCTCCTGGTCTCTGAAAACAAGGTTGTCGGTGCGTTTGATGCCTGCGTGTTTGCTCCGGGAACGAAGCACGGCGCACTTGATGTGGATGCTATCCGCAAGGTGGATGACGGCGAGCTTTCAGCAAACGATGCGTTTACAATGGCAGGAGCTTCCTATCACTTAGAGGAGCAGTATCAGAATCCGGCGATTGCTCTCTGGGCCGCCATGGAGTGCGCGTCTCTTCTCCTCCTTGCTCCGCAGGCATCTATCGCCCTTGCCGGAAGCCTTGCCCCGAAGCTTGCCGAGGAGATTTCTGCCCTTCTGCAAAAGCCTGTCGCGGTCTTTGATGAGTGGGCGGCATCGCTTGGTATGGCGCTTGCGGCAAAGGATGTGTTCGAAGGCGCAAAGGATATTTTAGGAATCACTGTGGCAAAGCCGCTTCCAAAGCGGGGATAAAGCCCCTTTTTTAGAGCAAAATAAAAAAGTTAGACTGAGTAATACGTTACCCGCTTGCCCTTTTCGCGGTACTCGCCGGCATACGTATCCAGATTTCTCTTATACCCGATTCTGTCCACGAACCCGAGTTCCTTCAGCTTCTCGCGGACACGCATCACATCCGCTTCGTCTGCCCAGTCTCCGGTAAACACGTAGATAACTTTCTTATCGTCGCGGGAATCCTCGCTGTCGCGGAAAGTACTGACCTTTGCACCGATTCCAAGCTCTCCGGAAACTGTTGCATTTCGGACTTTTATCCACGCATCATCAATATCTGCCGGCGGCAGGAAGATAAGCCACTTTCCAGCCTGCTCATCTCCGCAGGCATCCGCCGCAACGCCTGGCGCTGTCTGCTGAATCCAGTAGGAGTGGGTGGTCTTGGTTGGCACAATTCCCTCGCCGAACCGGTAGAAGGAAAGGATATCCTCCGGCTCGCCGAACAGCGCAAGCGACTCTGCAAGGAGCGGATATTCAGCGGAAAACTCCGTATAGAGTGCGGTGATTTTCGGGAGGATGTCCTCTCCCGATTCAACGATTTCAAAAAGACGGCAGCCGTCTGCTTCCAGACGCTGTTCAGAGAAGATGGTAAACATCCCAAACGCTAAATCGCTCAGCTCGTCTGCTGTTACCTCTTCTTCAGAAATCTGCTCATCCTCAAACATAGTTGATACTATGAACAAGAATTTATTTAGAGCTTGTTATTCGCTTCCCGGCGGATGCGGCCGGCAATCAGCAGGAGAAGAGCTAACCCAAGCGCCGAGCCGAAGGAAATCCAGCCCCACGGAAACATGGCAAAGTCAGAAAGCCCAAGGATTGCAAGATACGTACAAAGCGAAAGAACGCCGCCCGCGGCAATTATTGCCGAAGAAGCATACCAGGGGTTTTTGATGCGGGTGAGGATTGCGTAAGTTATCCAGATAAAGAGAACCGCAAAGACGGAAATCGGAAACGCAACCGGGATGAACCAGCCGCCGGTGTGTGTCCACTGTTCAAGGACCAACAGATACGGCAGGATGAGGCCTGACAGCAGACCAAGAGAGAGCAGAAGCCCGTCTTTTCCGCGGTAGATAAGCGGGGCAAACACTCCCCAGGCGAAGATAAGAGAACAGACCGGATACACAAGCCACGTCATCTCACGCTCAATAGCCATATTACAGATGACACAGACAAGGATAGCGATAAAAACAAAGACGGAAATCGCCCAGAGGCGTGCGTGAGAGTCGGGAATGAATTTCATCTGACCTCGGAAAATAAATTGTTGGGGTGCACGGATGCGCGCACCAAAAAGTATGAAGAAATGCTTATGCCTTTCTTTCCTTGTTCTTCGGGCGAAGAGAGGAGGAACCGCACTTGCGGCAGGTGGTTGCGCGGATTGCGTTTCTTGCGTTGCATTTCATACAAACTTTGACGTTAAGGAGTCTTGCTTCTGCTTCTGGGAATCTCATGATATATTACCCCGATATTTTCGTGCTAATATTGTATGCTCTCCGTGATATTAACGATTCCGTTGGGAAGGCACTCTCAGCGGAGAGAAACATACCATTTTCTAAACTCTTCCAAGGCCCGTGCGCGGTGAGATACCTGGTTCTTTTCGGTGATAGTCATCTCTGCGAGGGTTTTTTCTCCAACTGCAAAGATGGGGTCATACCCGAAGCCGTCAGTTCCGCGCGGTGAAAGGGTGATTTCCCCGTCCACTTTACCCTCAAACACCCTAATGCCGTCTGCATCCGCATAGGCGACTGCGGTTGCAAAGTATGCGCGGCGGTTTTCGATGCCTGCCATAATGCGCAGGATGCCGTCGTTTCCAACGGTGTCCTGCACATAAGCGGCATAGGGTCCGGGAAATCCGCCGAGCGCTTCGACAAACAGTCCGGTGTCATCGACAATCAGCGGTGTGGAAAGCGCGGCATATGCCTGCTCGGCTTTGGCGCGGGCAATCTCTGCGATGCTTTCCGCCTGCGGTTCGACCGCTTCAAACGGGGTGTGGGTGACATCCGTGATTCCGGCAAAGAATGCCGCAACCTCTGCCGCCTTTCCCTTGTTTCCGGTAACTACAGTAATCATAGGTATCTTCCGCGAAGTTCGATTTCATGCTCGCGGGCAAGCACAGCATCTGCGCCGGCAAATGCCGCGCGGTAGCCTTCGGCGAATGCCGCACGCAGAATCTCCGGATTTTCGGTGGTGCTTTCCAGTGTCTGGAAGAGAACATGCAGGTCCACTCCGCGCGGTTCAATCTCTTCGGTCATCTGGGCAAGACCGAAGTCTAAGAGATACACGCGGGAATCCTTCCAGATCATGTTGGAGGTGGTCAGGTCTCCGTGCACCAGTCCTGCCTGATGGAGTCTGCCCACGGTTTTTCCGGCGGCGTGTGCGTAATCCGGCGTGATTACGTACTTTAAGACATCGCCTTCGAGCTTCTCCATAATAATGGAGGTCTCGGTTACATCGCGGATAATCGGTGTCGGGACACCGCCTCTGCGTGCGGCAGCGATACAGCGCGCCTCAGCACGGGTGCGCTCCGTGATTAAGTGGCGGTCTAGTGCCGGTGTGCGGTATCCTTTGGAAAGGCGCGTCTTGACTGCATCAACGCCGGTTAAATCAACCGCGGCTTCCGCTCCGCGCTCGGCAGTCTCGGACTGTCCAGGGGCAAAGAGTTCGCCTGCATCCGCGCGCCAGGTCACTTCCACCTGGTCGGAGCGGTAGTGCGGGTTTACTACAGAGTCTGCGACCGAAATCGTCGAGCCTGCTTCGAGCATGACCTTTCCGGTATAGGCAATCATGGCGCCGTTGTCTCCCATATAGGTTCTCGGCGGCGCCATAAAGCGTGCTCCGCGCTCCTCGCACATGATGCGCAGCATCTCCTGCAGACGCATATTTGCACCGACACCGCCGACTAAGATAACCTCGTCCTTTCCGGTGTGGGCAAGTGCGCGTTCGGTGACCTCGACACACATAGCAAATGCGGTCTCCTGGAAGGAGTGACAGACATCTTCCATGCGTGCTCCGCGCGCGGTCGCATCTTTTGCCGCGCTCATGAGTCCGGAGAATGCGAGATCCATTCCCTTTACCGTGTACGGAAGCGGGATGTAGGAACCGTTCTTTGCGAGCTGTTCAATGAGCGGCCCTCCCGGATGCGGGAGGTTGTGACTGCGGGCAAACTTATCCAGCGCATTGCCGAGACCAATATCCAGTGTCTCGCCGAAGATACGGTAGCGGCCGTTCAGAAATCCTAAGACCTGTGTGTTTGCGCCTGATGCATAGAGGACAATCGGGTCTTCAAACTTCGTGTACCATCTGCCGATTTCCACATGCGCCACACAGTGGTTTACGCCAATCAGCGGCACATCATACTTCAGTGCAAGCGTGCGGGCTGTGGTTGCCGCAGTTCGAAGCGACGGACCAAGGCCGGGGCCAATGGAAAATGCAACCGCGTCAATTTTTCCGTTTGCATCAGCAAGCGCTTTGGATACTACATCGGAAGCTACTGCTGCGTGATGCTGTGCTGCTTCTCTTGGATGAATGCCGCCGGACGGCGGAGAATACGGCGACGAATGAAGACATACCAAATCGTCGTCAAAAACAGCGGCACTGAAGTTCCATGCTGTCCCTTCAATGCCTAAAACCCTTTTTCCGGGCATGATTTTTTGTATTTTATTGCTTGAACTCAGTGTATCCGCACTTTCCGCATGCAAACCGGTCCTTGTGTTCTCCCATAAAGACTCCTGGTCCGCACTGTGGGCAGAACTTGCGGGTGGTGGTTGCTTTACCCTGGTTGTCGACAGTGTAAAGGTCGCTGCGCTTCTGAGCTGCCTTCTTTGCTGCTTTCTTTGCTGCCATGTTTACTCAGCCTCTTCCTTCTTCTGTCCGCGTGCGATAAGGTATGCGCGCTCGGTTGCTTTCAGTGCCTCGACAGAGTCGTAGATTCTTGCGACACCCTGAACTGCTCTGACACCAAAGCGGCTCTGGAGCGGGGAAAGGACAAGGTTCTCAACTGGTGCATTCTGGAGAGCTGCAATCTTTGCGCCGATGTCCATACGGGACGGGGTTGCACCTTCGTAAACTGCGGTGAATGCAACCTCGGAACGGCTAAGGAGCTCGTTTCTGGTATTAGAGGTGATCTTAATCTCCATTCGATATCCCTAAGATATTGGCGCGCTGTCCATTTAATACCTGCGTCACACGCGGACAAAACAGGAGAGAATCTCTGCGGCCTTTTTTCGGAGAGACTCGGTGACCTCGCAGAAAACAACGCCCTCATCCGGCTGTCCGTACAAAATAACCGCAGAATCCGGGAGGATTGAAATCAGCGGAAGAACTGCGAGGTCCTCTTCGCCGTCAACCAGTATCAGCGAAGGGCGCAGGGAATGTGCTTTCAAAAGCGCTTCCTCAAGTTCTTCGGAGATGCATCCGGCAGGGTTTTTCACTTCCAGAATCGTTCCGGAAAACTCCGGGAGGGATACTGCATCCGAACGCTTGGTAAAACCGTCGATTACCGAAACATCCGGCGTTAACTCGTGCAAAAACGCGTTTCTGGTAACAACATCGCCGACCGTACAGAAAGACCGGTGGGTAAGATATGGAATAATTTCAGAAAAATCAGGATGAAGAGAGCCGAACGGCTCTTTCAGCAGTCCGCGGCACTCCGGCGGAAGCGTCAGCATTATCTGACCTTGAGTGCGTAGCGGCCGTTATACTCGATGTTCATCTTCTTTGCAACATCAGAGTGGCGGGCGTCAATAATGACCAGGTAGCCGAACCACTCCGGAGTAAGGGCGGAACCCTGACACTCCGGGCAGATGGTCTTGTCAGCTTCTAAGACCTTGTGGCAGTTTCTGCATGCCTGAAGAACCTTCTTCTGGGATGCGCGCTTTGCGGCCATTATGCAGTCTCCTGCTTCTCGCTGCTTCTGTCAGCTTCAATCCATGCAAGGCTGCCGAGTCCCGGCTGGCGCATGGTCAGTCCAATCTTGGACTCACGCGGGTCACGCTCGTTTAAGGAGAGTGCAACAACACGGGCACGGACAGTATCGCCGACACCTAAGTGTCTGCCGGAATCCTTGCAGACAAGGCGGGAGTTCTTCTCGTCATAGTCGATGTACTCATCGGAAATCTGACTCATGTGGAGCATCGCATCGATCGGGCCAAGAGAGATAAATGCGCCGAAGCTCGTGGTTTCGACTACAATACCTTCGATAACTTCCTGCAGGGCTAAACGGAGAACGACAGCTTCGAAGTCAACGTCATAGTAAACGCCGCCGTCACTGTAAATAATCTCACCCTCGCCGACACGCTGAACGCCGGTGACAGCGATAAAGATACCCATCTCCTTGTCAACACTTCCCTCAAACTGTTCCTGTAAGACGTCTAAGATAACAGTATTGAGGTCTTCTCCCATACGCTCCGGCGGAACTCTGACTTTATCGTTTAATTTCAGTTTGTAATACATATGTTTCTCGCTGACTCTGTTATTTTCCAATCAACTCAAGCCTGCATCGCGAACGCAGGACCACAACCGCAATCTGCTGGTCGATGAGTTTCTTTTTTAGTTCTCTATCATTTGTCACTACTACAGCATTAATCTCTCGTGCGTTGGCCACCACTTTATCGTCAACCGGGATGTCTTCATCCCATGGTTCGAGAAGCTTACAGCGGGCGGCAACGGTTAAACCAAACCGTGCGGCAGCCGCGTTTTTCCCGAAACCATTGGTAAGCCCGCGCAGTTCGGATACAACTTCGGGAAGAACCCATGCGTCATATCCGCCGAGCAGTTCGGTCAGCCCTCCAAAGAGGTCAACACCGAACTGCGCCGGCATCATTAATGCATTCGTATCAAAGACTACGTTTACTCGGTGAGAAGTCCCATTCCGATTAACCGCCATCTTCCTCCGACCTGACGGCTGATTGCGATACGGGATCCTACTTCCGCACAGACTGGCCGTTTCAGGATTACTTCAACCACATTTTTCTTGGATGCAGTAACCACACCGACAGTGACTGCAGTTCCAACGGAAAGCATCAGCGGCTCTTTTAAGCGGAGCGGGTCGATGTGGAGCTCGGATGCGGAACCGACAACTCTGTCCATTAACTGGACGTTGAACTTCATCTTGTCCCAGACCGGCGGCAGTTCGCCGACAGCGCCTGCTACCTGACCGACTAAGGTGTCACTCTTGGTAATCGCTGGGTCGAGTTTGGTTCCGATAGCTGCGAGTCCTCCGGGGCTTGCGGTCGGCACTTTGCGGGATGCTTTGTTCATAGAGGTGATTTTGGTAATAATCGGCTCCCACTTTGCCTTATTTTCAGACATGTACTGTCTTCCCGGACGGATTTCAATCTCATCGCCTTCGTGGAACTCTCCTCTGATAAGAGATCCGCCGATAACGCCGCCTTTAATCTCCTTCCAGGAGCTTCCCGGACGGTTGACATCAAACGAGCGTGCGATAAGCATCACCGGGGATGCTTCGGAGTCACGGTCCTCGTTCGGGATGACGGTGTCGAGGGCATCGATTAACATATTGAAGTTAATCTTTTTCTGTGCGGAGACCGGGATAATCGGTGCGTTTTCTGCAACGGTTCCCTTGACGAATGCCTTAATCTGCTTGTAGTTTTCGATAGCCTGCTTCTGCGGCACGACATCAATCTTGTTCTGAACGATGACGATGTTTTTGATGCCGGTAAGCTCTAAAGCCATTAAGTGCTCTTTGGTCTGCGGCTGCGGGCACGGCTCGTTTGCGGCAATTACAAGCATTGCGCCGTCCATGATTGCAGAACCGGAAAGCATAGTTGCCATTAAGGTCTCGTGGCCCGGTGCATCGACAAAAGATACTGAGCGGACTGCCTCAATCTTTTCTCCGCAGTTCGGGCAGACATTGGTGTTCGACCATCCGTCAGCTCCGCATTTCTGACATTTATAGAACGTGGCGTCAGCGTAGCCTAAGCGAATCGAGATGCCGCGCTTCAGCTCTTCGCTGTGGCGGTCAGTCCAGGACCCGGTAAGCTGACCGACAAGCGTCGTCTTGCCGTGATCGACATGGCCGACAACGCCGATATTTACATTGGGTATTGTAGGATCATTCAAGTTACCAAAACCTCCGTACTCCTTATATAATTGTCTTCAAGACTGATATATCTGTGTGGTTGAGGATTATCCTCCGCCCTCACAGCTCTGGTCAACATTCAGCCAGGCAGACTCCTGCATCTCGCGGAGTTTTTCCCGCTCATCAAGAATCTGTTTCTTGACATCGACTTTCTCAGCAGATGCCCGCATCTCTTCGTGAATTTCCACTAACTGGTCAATGCGGTAGAGCAGACCGGTAGTATCAATTTCTGCGAAGGTGCTGCCGTCGATTTCAGCGAAGGAGACAATTTTTCCAACGGTTCCGGTACGGGAGTAGCGCACGGTCTGACCGATTTCAAATTCGCTCATATATGTGTATATCTTCGGCGTGTAAGCGGATAAAGGTGTGGTTTCAGTGGGAGAGTTGAAAAAAGAGGAAAGAAAAAAATTAGTTGACAGTCAGTCCGTTCTGAACTGCATTCTCAGAAACAGTGAAGGTCTGACCGCTTCCTTCAATCTTGTAGACGCCGGTCTTGATTTCACCAGTCTGTCCGGTTGCGTACGGAACAACAAACTGTCCGTTCTCGCTTACCTGTCTGTAGGTGAAGGTTCTGCCGTTGTTGGTGGTGACATCAATTGAGATGATGCCGTTTCCTTTGATGACGGCGCCTTTCACGTACTCAAAGGTCTTAACCCATGCAGTACCGCCGCCGTTCGGCTCGGTTACATAGTATGAGTAACTGTCTGCCGGAATCAGATAGGTGTCGGATTCATGGACAAGGCGGAAGTGTTTGAGTGCCGGTACATCTACATTCGGGTCGAAGTAGTTGGTAACGTCATTCGGGATGGAGATTACGTATGCGTACTTTCCGGCTGCGGTGTTTGCACTCTGTGCGTTGTACTCCTTTGCCATCTTCCATGCGTCGTCAGCGTTTGCGTAGGATTTCGTGTAGGTGATGACCGGATAGCCGTATCCGGCAGAGCTGTCCGTTAAGACCAGAGCAACAGAGCCTGCTTCCGTGTATGAGCCGTCGAAGTTCTGTAACCGTGCAGTTAAGGTGTTGTAGTACTCCGGTGTCTGTGCAGAGACAACAGAGTATGCCCCGGTTGCACTCTGCTGCAGGAGGTAGGTGTAGAACGGTGCGGTCTGCAACGTGGTGTTTGCCCAGATAGCCATAGCACCAAATTTGCTGCCTGCCATTTGATAATCGGTCATGACATATTTGGTTCCGAGATAATCGAGTTTCTCGACAACAGCCTCCTCATCAGTTGCTGTTAATACCTGTGCGGCTCCATACTCACCGGAAACACCTGCCTGGAACGGGTTACTGTTCGGGATACGTTCGCCAATTGTCGTGATGTAGTGTCCGTAATCCCACCAGGACATAACTCCGTATGCCTCTTCTGGGTAGGAGAATCCTTCACGTTCGTAGAGTGCGTAGTAGTCAATGCCGGTCTCCGGCGTTCCTTCGACAAGCCATTCGGTTGCTTCAATCCAGTCCTTTTCGGTGCCGCCTGCCTGACCGTATGCGGATGCAGTAGTTACCGCCGATGCTGCAGACATTCCGGTAAAGATGAGGGCGACCAGTACAACAACTGCCAGTACACCAATCTTTAAAACATCCGGCTTGTCGGAAACAGTGGATACTGCCTTCTTTCCCTTCTTTCCTGATGGAACTTCTGCCGGCTGTTTCTTGCCGAGGAGTTTTTTCACTTCATCTGCGGCAAAGGAGATTGCCCAGGACACACAGACTGCAGCAAGCAGTGCGATGTTTACTGCAAAGAAGTACTCCCAGCGGATGTGGGCAACTGTTGCGAGGAACATGAAGAGTGACCAGATAAGCACAAAGAGCGCTGCTGGTGTTTCACGGCGGACAACCTGCCAGACAAGAACGGCAAATCCGCCGACCGCAAGCAGCAGTCCCCAGCCGAAGGAGGAGACAGCAGATTCAACTGTCCAAGCCGCCATTTCCTGGACTGTGGCCATGCCACTGCTTGTGTTCAGGAAGAAGGCTGAGAGACTACCCACCATGGTGTTAAAGAGATTCGGCATTACTATCCAAAAGAAGAGAACCCCAACTACCGAAACGGCAAGAATTGATGCTGGGTAGAAGTACCAGGGCTTTTCCAGTTTGGAAATACCTTTTGCTAAGATATAGAGGAACAGAGTTCCAAGGATAACCAGTATCTGTGCAATCAGAAGAGCTAAGGAGTAGCTGTAAAAACTGAAGCCAAAGTCTTTGATTCCATACACGAGAAGTCCAATTGTAGCAATACCAAACGTGAGTATATTCAGAACAACCAGATACTCTGTTGGCTTTCCTGATTTGTAATCAAGAATGAACTGGATAAGAGTCATCACAGAGGCAAACAAACCAAAGACAACAAGGGTGGTCATTGTCAGAAGGCCGAGGTAGTATGCAATACCGGAAATAATTCCAAAAATAACCGGCAGTTTCAGGCTTGCTTTATTCATCAGCGAAATATCCTTTCCGTGCAGGTGGGCAAGTGCTAGAACATAACACAGACAAAAGAGCGTCGAGAATAACGTTTCTGCTATGTGGTGGTCAAAGTGTCCATAAAGGGTTCTTGAGAAGAACTGACCGCCAATAATTGCGATAAAGAGACCTGCAAGCAGTCCTGTTTTCCAGTCCCCGAGTTTTTTCCCAAGGAAAAATACCACTGGAACCATCAATGCGCCAAGAACTGCAGGTACCCATGATACTGCATCAATTAATGCGACACGTCCTGCATCTCCGGCAAACATTCCAAAGAGTGCAGAGATGTAGGTAAACAGCGGTCCCCATACAATATCCTGTCCAGTTGGGAATAAAGTCATCGGTTCAAAGAAGATAAAACCGCCAGAG
>JAGARL010000293.1 GCA_017622255.1 Methanocorpusculum sp. | reverse complement strand
GTTGTTCTGGAGAGCAACTACTCCGAAGAGGCGATGAAGACCGACCGTTTCCCGGCCTGCCGCGAATGCCGGATGTGCGGGGTTTCCTGCGGCGGAGACTGTGCAGTAAAACGCATCTACCCGCGGTATCTGAAGGACAGAATCCGCGAGGACGGCCACTTATCCAATGAAGTATCGGCAAAGACGCTTGCTGTTCTCAAAGACCATGTAGGATGCGTTGCCTTAGCTCACCTTTCCGAAAACTACAACCGCCCGAACCTCGCCCGCGAAAAGGCGGAGGATGCCGCAGGGGAAAGCGGCTGTGTAATTTATGTCTCCGACCAGCTTCCGGAATACCGGGAGAAGCGGATGGTCAGATTCTCCGTCTGATTGGGTGTCAGCATGAATATAACAGAAAATCTCGAACAGCAGCGCTCATTTTTCCGGACCGGAAAAACCCTGGATGTATCCTTCCGCCTTGCGCATCTGAAACGGCTCGCCGCGGTAATCAAAGAACGCGAGACAGATATCGCAGACGCTCTGCAGAAGGATTTAGGCAAGAGTTCCTACGAGAGTTATATGTGCGAGACCGGGCTTGTTTTATCCGAAATCAGCTATATGGTCAGACACACCCGCCGTTTTGCCAAAGAAAAACGGGTGAGAACTCCGCTTGCCCAGTTTGCCTCGCGGAGTTATCAGAAACCGTCGCCCTACGGGACGGTTCTTATCATGAGCCCGTGGAACTATCCGCTGCTGTTAACGCTTGACCCGCTGGTCGATGCGGTTGCCGCGGGAAACACTGCTGTTGTCAAACCGAGTGCGTACTCTCCGGAGACGTCCCGCGTTGTTTCGGAAATCATCGCGGAGTGTTTCCCGCAAGAGTATGTTGCGGTTGTTACCGGCGGCCGGGAGGAGAATCAGGCGCTTCTTTCGCAGAAGTTTGATTTTGTGTTCTTTACGGGAAGCAAGGCTGTGGGGCACGAGGTTCTCCGGCATACGGCAGAGACGCTGACGCCGGCGGTTCTGGAGCTTGGTGGAAAGAGTCCGTGCATTGTTGACTCTTCCGCGAAAATCTCCCTTGCGGCAAAGCGGATTGTATTCGGGAAGTTCCTAAACTGTGGCCAGACCTGCGTTGCACCGGACTATATTCTCTGTGACCGAAGCATCAGAGACGAGCTGATATCTGCCATAATCTCCGAGATTCAAAAGCAGTTCGGTGTGTCTCCACTGGAGAATCCGGATTATGGAAAGATTATCTCGGAAAAACACTTCAACCGCCTTGTCGGATTAATTGATTCGAAGAACGTTGTCTTCGGCGGGGATGCGGATGCGGCATCCTGCCGGATCTCTCCAACCGTTCTATCTGATGTGTCGTTTTCGGATGCGGTTATGCAGGAGGAAATCTTCGGTCCGCTTCTTCCGGTGCTGACATATGATTCCTTTTCCGAGGTTGTGCCGCTTCTGGAAGGACGCGAAAAACCGCTGGCGCTCTATATCTTCTCGGAGGATAAATCCCATATCCGGGAAGTTACCGAACGGCTCTCCTTCGGCGGCGGCTGTGTGAATGATGTGGTAATCCATCTGGCAACGTCAGAGATGGGATTCGGCGGTGTGGGCGAAAGCGGTATGGGCAGTTATCACGGAAAAACCGGATTTGATACCTTCTCGCATACCAAAAGCATTGTGGACAAAAAGACCTGGATGGATTTGCCGATGCGGTATCAGCCGTATAAGGCGCTCTATTCCCGGCTTCTGCACATCTTCCTTCGGTGACTGTATTATCGCTAATCGAATATTATTTATCGTTTAACGATAATTATATTCTATGACAGGTCTTGATACAGCTGCCAAAATCATTACCCGCATTGGAGAAATTGCTCACTGGATTGCTGCGGCACTTATGGCGGCGGCGACAGTCTGCTCGCTTCTTGCACCGCAGTTTCTGTCCTATTTCGTTGGAATTGATGTAACCGGAGAAACGGTTGAGCTTTCGCTCTACGGATTTTCAGTGACTGCGCCGGTCGTCGGTGAAACGGTTGACCTGACGGCATTTTTCCTCTTTGGAATCGGGGCGGTGATTATCCTTCTTCTGATGGCTATGGTTTTCCGGAATCTTCGCCTCATCATCACCAAATCCGAAGGAACTACGCCGTTTCAGGCAGACAATGTCCGCATGCTCAAAGAAATCGGCATCTTCTCTCTTGCAGTCCCGATTATTGGATTTATCATGGGACTGGTGATTCAGCTGGTTCTCGGATTTGAGGCAGTTGAAATCAGCAACAGCATGGGCGGCTTTGTCTTCGGCATCCTTGCACTTTTCCTGACGCAGGTCTTTGCCCGCGGAATTCAGCTGGAAAATGACACAGACGGCCTGCTCTGAGGGGACATCTGATGGGAAACATCGTTCTGCGGCTTGACCGGGTGATGCTGGAAAGAAAGATGACACTCAACGAACTGGCTGAGAAGGTCGGAATTACCAATGTCAATCTTTCCAAAATCAAGAACAACAAAGTAACTGCCCTCCGGTTCTCCACGCTTGCCGGTATCTGCGAGGCGCTTGACTGCACTCCGGGAGATATTCTGGAGTATCAGCGCGAGTAACAACCACAAACATAGAATATCCAAACAGCTAAACCTATACAGCAATGTTATACAAGGCGGGAATCATCTTTGAAGGCGGCGGCATGCGCGGCGCATATACTGCAGGAATTATCGATGCACTCTTAGAGCACGACATCAACTTTGAATACTGCTACGGAGTATCCTCCGGAGCAACGCATGCCACGACCTTCCTCTCCCGCCAGAAAGGACGGGCAATCCGTCTGGTAACCGACTATGTCAAGGACAAGCGGTACTTCAGCGTCAGAAACCTCCTGAGAACCGGAAACATGTTCGACGTGGACTTCCTCTTCAATGTGGTCCCGCGTCAGCTTGACCCGTATGACTACGAGGCGGCAAAGGCGAATCCCGCACAGTTCTTTGTCGGCGTCATCAATGTGGATACCGCAGAAGGCGAGTATCTGCATGTCAAAAACATCGAAGAGGACTATATGATGGTCTGCGCCTCCATGTCCCTCCCGCTGATTGCAAAGAAGGTTACCGTCAATAACAACCGCTATTTAGACGGCGGTATCTCCGACTCTCTGCCGATTCAGCGTTCCATCGACGACGGAAACAAAAAAACCGTCCTGGTCTTAACGCAGGATGCAACCTACCGCAAAGGCATCAACAAGATTCTCCCCTTAATTGCCCTGGGATACTGGAAACACCCAGGATTCATCAAGAAAATCGCCACCCGCCACATCCGCTATAATGACGCTCTTGAGCAGATTGCCGAAGAAGAGGCGGCAGGACGCGCCTTTGTGTTCCGGCCGAAAAAGCCGGTAACGGTCGGCCGTCTGGAGATGAACAAAGACAAGATGATGGCGCTCTACCGTGAAGGATATGAGGACGGTATGGAGCTGATGCCCAAACTCCTCGCCTTCCTGGAGGCGGAATGACCTTAACCCGCAGAATCATCCCCTGTCTGGATTTAAAGGACGGAAGGGTTGTCAAAGGCGTGAACTTCGAAGGACTCCGGGATGCCGGAGACCCGGTGGAGCTTGCCGCCCGGTACAATGCC
Source organism: Methanocorpusculum sp. (assembly GCA_017622255.1). Lineage (GTDB taxonomy): Archaea > Halobacteriota > Methanomicrobia > Methanomicrobiales > Methanocorpusculaceae > Methanocorpusculum. The sequence goes on along the minus strand of JAGARL010000293.1, from coordinate 3,599 downwards.
CAGGGAGCAGACGAGGTGGTGTTCCTCGATATCTCTGCCTCCAAAGAAGGCCGTGAGGCTATGGTGGATGTTATCGGAAGAGCCGCCGATGAGCTTTTCCTGCCGCTTACCGTAGGAGGCGGACTGCGCACGGCTGACGACATCCGCACGATGCTTCGGGCGGGAGCAGACAAGGTCTCCTTAAACACATCTGCAGTAAAAACCCCGGAGCTGATTACCGAGGGCTCGCGGCTGTTCGGCAACCAGTGCATCGTTTTAGCCGAAGATGTCCGCCGGAATTATGCTATGAAGGAAGGCGTTACGGCGTTTTCCGATGAAACCGGTGAGTTCTGGTATGAGGTCGTTATCTACGGCGGCAGTCACCGGACAGGAATGGATGCTGTCCACTGGGCAGAGGATGCCGTATCCCGCGGGGCAGGCGAGATTCTGCTGACCAGTATGGAGACCGACGGGGTAAAGAACGGCTTTGACCTGCTGATTACTGCCGCTGTCTCTGATGCGGTTGATGTTCCGGTGATAGCCTCGGGCGGTGTGGGGGAGCTTTCTCACTTCTACGACGGCTTTGTCCTCGGCAAAGCCGACGGCTGTCTTGCGGCATCGGTGTTCCACTACGGGGAGATGACAATCTCACAGGTGAAGGAATATCTGCATGGAAGAGGCGTTCCAGTCAGATTATAAGAAACGGGGAAGCCGCTGGGCAGGAGCGGTCTCGCTTCCGGCACTGCCAAAGGGCGCTCTGATTCTGGAGACCGGATGCGGGAACGGCAAGACGCTTTCCGCGTTCTCCAACTGCCGCGCAGTCGGTGTGGATATTTCCTGTGAGGCGGTACGCCTTGCTGGTCCCTCGCATGCGGTTGCCGGCGATATCCGCTCTCTGCCGTTTCAGGACTGCTCTTTTGACTGCGTATTCTGCTGGCATGTCTTAGGACATCTGAGAGAAGCGGACCGAAAGGTCGCAGTATCTGAACTCTTCCGGGTAACCAAACCCGGCGGAACAATATTTTTCAAAGGATTCTCTCCTGCGGATTTTCGCTGCGGCAAAGGAACGGAGGTTGAACCGCAGACCTATCTCAGGGGAGACGGGATGCTGACGCATTATTTCTCGGCAGCGGAGACTGCCGCTCTGTTTGGCGACGGGGACATCCGCGAGAACCGCTGGTCGATGCGGGTAAAAGGCGTTGACCTGCCGCGGGCGGAGATTATCGGGGTCTTTTCCAGACGATAAACCCATAAGCAAGAAGCCCGTATCATAAGGTATGACCTACTCCTCAACTCCGGATGCCAATGCCCTGTTGTCCAAGCTGACCTTTTCTGCCGACGGGTTAATCCCGGTTATCGTACAGGATGCGGAAACAAAGGATGTTCTCATGTTTGCGTTTGCAAACCGTGAGGCTGTTTCCCTGACGCTGGAAACCGGGTATGCACATTACTTCAGCCGCTCGCGGAACAGGCTCTGGAAAAAAGGTGAGGAGTCCGGACATCTGCAGACCGTACACGATGTTTTAACGGACTGCGACGAGGATGTTTTAATCTATCAGGTCTCGCAGGAGGGCTGTGCCTGCCATGAAGGATACCGGAGCTGTTTCTTCCGGGACATTGCCGGCAACGTCATCCTGCCGCGCCTCAAAGACCCGAAGGATATCTACGGATAAATCCCTGCCTTTTGGGAAAATATCTGCTCTTTTTTCGTCACAACCATCCCCCTCCCAAACGCCTTTGAAGCAGGGAAGGCGGTGGGAATATATCTGATGGAAGTCCCATAATATAGATGAATATCACATGATACTTGTACCAGATACCAGTGTCGTCATTGACGGCCGCGTCACAGCCTTAATCGAGAAAGGCGAATATCATGACGCAACAATAATTATACCTGAGGCAGTCTTTGCAGAACTCGAAGCACAGGCCAATCAGGGACGTGAAATAGGATTCTCCGGCTTAGCCGAACTCCAGAAACTCTGCAAACTTGCAGAAGAAAATCTTATCACTCTAAAATACGTTGGAGAACGCCCGAAACTTGATCAGGTCAAACTCGCCGGCGGCGGAGAAATTGACTCGATGATTCGCGCTGTCGCTATCGAGAATAATGCAACCTTTTTAACCAGCGATTATGTTCAGGCGGAAGTCGCCAAAGCAAAAGGCTTAGACGTCGTTTTCCTCAAATCCGAGACCATCGATAACTTTGCTCCGTTACTTATCGATGAGTTCTTCGATGAGAACACCTTTGCCGTATATCTCAAGGAACGCGTATCTCCGTACGCCAGAAAAGGCAACATCCGCGAGTCCAAACTCGTTACGATTCGCGATACCCCGTGCACTGAGTACGAGCTTCGTGCAATCTCCCAGGAATGCCTGGAGCGTGCAAAGCGCCACCCGGACGGATTCGTCGAGGTCGAGCTTCCGGGTGTTACCGTCTCCCAGATTGGCTCGATGAGAATCACCACCACCCGCCCGCCGTTCTCGGACGGAATCGAGGTAACGATTGTACGGCCGACCCGCGAGGTCTCCTTTGAGTCCTACAACTTCGCCGCAGCCTTAAAGGACCGCTTAAAGGAAAGCGCCGGCGGTATGCTCATCGTCGGAACTCCGGGTTCCGGCAAATCCACGCTTGAGCAGAACATCGCAACGTACCTCTCCGGCGAGAATTACATCGTCAAAACCATAGAGTCCCCGCGTGACTTAATGGTGACCGACAAGATTACCCAGTACACCTCCTTAGACGGCAGTATCGCTGCGGCAGGAGAGGTCATCACCCTGCTTCGTCCGGACTATGTGGTCTTTGACGAGATGAGAAGAAGCGAAGAGCTTGCGGTATTTGCAGACCTTCGCTTATCCGGCATCAAAGTCATCGGCGGACTGCATGCAAAGTCCGCTCTCGACGCATTAATCAGACTTGCAAGCCTCGTTGACTTAAACCTCATTCCGCAGATTGTGGCAACCATGGTCTTTGTCAAAGGGGGAGACATCTCCGAGATTTACAACGTCTCCACCGGATTCGGCGTCCCGAAGGCATTAGAGCAGATCGGCGATCCGCAGGTCCGCCCCGTTGTCCGTTTAACCAACATTATCACCACCGAAACCGTTGCCGAAGCATTCCGCTATGAAGGCGAAGTAATGGTAACTCCGGCATCCGGCCTTCCAAAAGCCCCGCCGGTAAAAACCATCGAGCAGGCAAAGGCCGAAGCAAAGGAAAAGGAAGCCCAGAAGGCAGAACCGGTAAAGCCGAAGGCAGAGCCGGCACCGGCTCCGGCACAGGTTGAAGCAGAGCGTCAGGCTCCGCCAATCCACTCCATGCCGTCCTTTGAAGTAACCGAGGACAACCCGGCATGGGTTGTTCTGGAGAAGGAAATCCAGAACGAAATCTCCCGCTTTACTGAAGGAGACATCGTTGTCCGCATGATTTCCGACACCAAAGCCGCCGTCTACATCGAAGACACCGATGTTCCGGCAGCTATCGGAAAAGCCGGCAAAAACATCGCCGCCGTTGTCAGCAAGGTTGGCATCGGTATCGACGTCCGCCCGCTATCGGACCTGCCGGGGAGGGAGACCCTAACTGAAATCCCCGCCCCTGCAGCCCGCAGCGGTCCGGGATTCAAACT
>JAGARL010000292.1 GCA_017622255.1 Methanocorpusculum sp. | reverse complement strand
GAAAGTAAAGGTCACAATCACTGCCGCAAGCATAATGATTGAGTGTTTCAGTCCGCAGAGAATACTGTTTCCGGAAAGCTGTCCTGCCATGATTCCGGAAAATGCGCCCAGAATCATACCGATATGATACATATCCCCTTTGTTCTGGGAAAGGTCAAACGTCACCCCCATTCCTTCAAAACTTGCAATAAATGCCACATTCATCTGGTACGCACAGAAGAGATAGATACCAAATGAGAGGTAGATGATTGCAAGGTACACGAAGGAAGTGTTGAACCGCTTGCTCTTCATCTTGAGATAATGCTCCAGGTCAGCGATGGCGATTGTTAAGATTTCGCGGATGTAGTCGGTGACCTCGCTGGCTTTTACCAGAAGCGAGATTGCCCGCTTGACGCTGACCAGACCGATACGTTCCTCCATGCGGACCAGGGCGTTGGATAAGTGGGCGCCGTGCTCTAACTCACGGGCGACGACCTTGACTTCTGAGGACAGGATTCCTGTCTTGGAGCCGGAAATCATGGCAATGGAACTCTGCAGAGTCATGCCGATGTCTCGCATGTCCGAGATTTCGCGTAAGAACTCCGGCATCTGCTTTTCGACAGTGTTTACGTAGTGTCTGCGGATTTCATATGCCGCCATTAAGGGAATCATGGCGGCGATAATAAGCAGGCAGAGGAATGCTTCCAGGGTATAGGACGGGAAGAGAGAGCCGATGGTGCCGTTTATCCAGAAGAGGAAGACCACCGCGGCCGCCAGGACACTGAACACCGCAGGTACGGTGTAGTCCGAGATGAAGAACTTAATCGGATGCCGGATGATGTTTAAGATGCGCAGAACCTTTTTTCTGGCATTGACCTGCTTTAAGAACTCGGCATCCGGTGCGGTCTCTGTGTTTTCTGCGAGCAGTCCTGCCCCGAACTCGTTGTCGCGGATTTCCCGGCGGGAGATGCCTAAGTTGTCCGGCGGGAGCAGGATGTATAAGACGCCGATTAACGCGATTGCACCAAGCGGAAGTCCGATGTACAACAGCGGCATTAAGTCTCCAATGCTGTTGGAACCGGACAGGTTCTGGGCGACCAGCATGATAATGATGGCGATAGGACCTGCGACGAAGGCCGTCACATAGATTTCTGCGATCATCTCCATGAACTGCAGGAGGGAATCCATCTCCTGGCGGGCAAGCTCGCGGTAGCTTTCGGATTTGGCGTTGAAGAAGTTGGTTAAGTTTCCGCCGCTTTTGTAGACTAACGCTAAGTCGTTTAAGAGTTCGCGGAAGTTTTCGGACGGGGTTACTTTGATGGTGTTTTCAATGGCTGTCAGTAAGTCTTCGCCGAAGAGTTCGACGTCGCGGACAATGAGACCGCACTCCTTTGAGACTTCGCCGTAGAGGTCTGCTGCGTCATAGACGTTTCTGAAGATGGTGTAGAGGGTGACCGTGGAGGATAATGCCTGCATGTAGGTGATTGCATACGGCAGGTCCTGTTCGATTTTGTTTTTTCTGCCGGATGCTTCCAAGGCCGGGTAGTAGTAGAAGCAGAGAAAGATTCCGGCAGGGATTAAGATGACGGCGGCTGCAATGATTACCCAGAGTGGAATTGGAAGCGGCAGTTCGATTCCAAAGACAGTAAGGCAGACACCGAGCATGAGAACAAGAAGTCCTGAGAGCATTGTCATCAGTATGGTCAGCATCATGTACTGGTCAACAGGTATTGTGATGTGGGCTGACCGTAAGTCATGATCGAGCTTTGGGTTTTTCAGGATGTTGTCCGGGAATGTTTTCTTTTCGGCCATCAGTTCTCCCGTTCTCTCATACGTGTTTCGATGATTGCTTTGTCGACTTCGGAGACGCTGGTCTTGCCGGATGCTGCCATCTCTTCTAATGCAAGGCGTCTGGTTTCGAGACGCTTTGCAAGTTCAGCATCTGTCCAGTTGTTCTGGTATGCGATGTTGTCGAAGACAGCAGACCGAGTGTAGACTTTGTCGAAGCGGTCTGTTTTGTTGTTCCAGACAAAGAGAGGATTCCATGAGATTTTGTCCTCTTCGACGATGATTTCGTTTAAGGAGAGGCAGCGTCTGAAGCCTTTGCCGTCTCCGTAAAGCAGACTTTGAACAAGGACGAGATTTAATGCCCCAAACATGGCAATCGGCACGTTAATCGGGTCGTTGATGAGACGGTTGATTGCCTCTTTGACGTTTCCGGCATGAAGCGTTGAGTAGGTGGTGTGTCCGGTGTTCATTGCCTGGAAGAGGGTCTGTGCTTCTTCTCCTCGAACTTCTCCGACGATGATGTATTCTGGACGCTGACGAAGAGCAGCTTTTAAGAGGGTGAACATGCTGATGTTTCCCTGCGAGCCTTGTGTTCCAAGGCTTTCGCGGGTTTTCATGGCGAGCCAGTTGACATGCGGGAGCTGGATTTCCCTGGTGTCTTCGATGGAGACGATTTTG
>JAGARL010000291.1 GCA_017622255.1 Methanocorpusculum sp. | reverse complement strand
GGGAACTCGATTAAGGAAAATCCGTTGTCTTTGGAGACCTCGGACAAAAGCCCCCAGGCAAATCTGCTTCCGGCCCCGCTCGGCATGAAGTCAGAGAAGCGCTTTCCAATCATCTCCGACGGCTGATAGCCGGTAACGGACACAATCTGCGGGCTGATGTACTGGATAAGCGAGTTTTCGTCAACGGACCAGATGACATCCGAGACGGTCTCAACCAGCCGGCGGAACATATTTTCGCTCTGTTCGAGAGCGGCTTCCGCCTGCACATGTTCAGTGATATCATCTAAAATAATGGTAACGCCCGGTTTTCCATCCGGGAGAACCAGCGGATAGAGCCGCTGGTCAAGGATTTTTTCCTCGCCGTCTTTGAAGAGCCGCAGTTCTCCGCGAACGGTGTCTCCGCGAAGAGCAGTCCTAATCTGCTCGGTCAGCACCCCGCTGCAGAGCGGGCTTGCGTGGCCCTCGTAGATGGTATGCCCCACCAAATCCTCTTCCGTGCAGGAGAGGAAGGCAAGCACTGCCTCGTTTGCCTGAATTACCGTCAGGTCCGCATCGGTTAAGAGCACCATCTCGGAGGATAAGTTCAGCATGGCAGAGACCGGGATGCGTTTGGAGAGGAAAAAGACCTTGGCTTTTCCAAACATCCGCATCTCCACACGTCCTGCAAGAAGGAGATTATCCATGTACCGGGCAACGGTATTCCGGTTGATATGCGCTGCATCAGCAATTTCGGTAACGGACATACCCCGCGGGTTGTCCTGGAGAAGAGTGAGTATTTCTGAAAAATCGCCTGTCAGCTCAACCATTTCATACAAATACGCGTTCTGTACAGATAATGCTTTGCTCACAGGCAAGGCATCATCGCCAAACATCATTGCCGTGCAATGAGGCAAAATTATAAATATTAGCATATCAAATATGTATATAGCAGCCTGCGAGAAGAGCGCAGACCGCAGCATGGTGCCGGAAACACCCCGGAAAAATTTAAGGATGCACCACCTTTCATATCGGACACTCTACACCTCACAATATCCGGCACCTGCACAATACCATAAATGACACGTACCAACTCCTTTTTCTAAAACAATCCCAAAAAGAAGAAATACTATTCTCTCCTATTTTTCCTGAATGAATTCCTTTGTCTGCAGATACGAGGCAGTGCTTTTCGATATGGACAACACGCTCCACAACCTCTATGCGGCGCGGTTTGCCGCAGCAGAAGCAGTCTGCGCATACAAAGGAGTTTTCGGTGACCTGCTCTTTTCCCTGATGAACAAAGACACCCCGACGCTGATTCCGGACATGCTTTCCGCATACCATGCGGAAAACGGACTGGACAGCCTTGCAGAGAGCCTCCAGCTCTATGAAGCGCTTGAGACCGCCTGTATCCGCCCGTATGAGAAGCTCTGTTCACTTACCAGAACCCTGAAGGAGAACGGCATAAAAGTCGGACTGGTGTCCAACGCAGATTCCGCATCAACAAAAATCCGGCTGAAGGCGCTCGGACTCGAAGACGTCTTCGACATCATCGTAAACCCGGAAACCTTCGGCGTGAAAAAGCCGAACCCGGAAGTCTTCCAAAAGACTTTGGATGCGCTCGGCGTTCCTGCAGACAAGGCCGTTATGATTGGAGACAGAGCAGACCGCGACGTTTTACCACCGCGGGAAGCAGGACTTTCTGCGATTCATATCTGGTTCGGCTCGGTCGATGCAAAAGATGATGTCGCATGTGCAG
>JAGARL010000290.1 GCA_017622255.1 Methanocorpusculum sp. | reverse complement strand
GGCGTGTCCGATATCCAGACAGAACGGCGTATCACCGATAAGGGAGACGTCATCTGTCTCTTTGAGGAAGAAGTATCCCCAGTTGCCCATGTTTTCCACGCAGGCAGAAACTCCGGCATCCTCTGCGTAGGCAGATACTGCGGCAAGCGAACGCTGCAGAGCAGAGACAGCTTTCTCATACTCTTCGGTAAACGCATAGTATCCCGGATGGAACACGACGGTTTTTGCGTCGGCTGATACTGCAAGCTCGATGCTGTCGCAGATGATTTCCACCGCGGCTTTTCGCATTGGTTCAAGGACTGAAGCGATGTTAACACTTCTTGCCGGAGCATGGATGCTGTAGGCAAAGGAGTGGGAAAGCAGAGGTTCAGCGGTTTCGATATAGTGCCGTCCGTCGTTCATGAGTTCCACATGGGAGGTATGCGGGGCTAGCGCTTCGAGCGCTTCCTCCAGCGGGAGCGTGGAGACGCAGTGGGTGGAGAAGGATACAGGCATAGTAATATAGATTATGTGCGGGGGAAGTTAAATGTGTGTCTCTTGAGGGAAAAGCGCAGGGCGGACAGAGCAAAATGGTGCACACAATCAGATTTATGTTCACTAATATACAGAATGTATTTTCCCTGTGTTGTAACTGTCCTATACCTTTATCCGCCATAGAGGAAGAGTTAGAAATAGTCCCAGAATGCTTTTGGTATGGCCTATGTCCAAAGGCACAGGGGGCAGAGGTACTATCTATGAGCAAATTAGCTGGAAAAGTTGCAGTCGTTACCGGAGCATCATCCGGTATGGGACACGCAATCGTAGAACGGTATGTGAAAGAAGGGGCAAAGGTAATTGCTGTTGCCCGCAGAAAAGAGCGCCTGGATGAGCTTGCCGAATCCCTCAAAGATGCCCCGGGCAAAGTCATCCCGTATGTTGGAGATGTCTCTCTTTCTGAAGTTAATGACGGCATGATTGATGCAGCAGTCAAAGAGTTTGGCAGACTTGACATCTTAGTTAACAACGCAGGAATCATGGATGATATGGGTCCTATTGCTGAGGTCACTGACGAGATGTACGAGAGAGTGTTCAAACTCAATGTCTATGGTCCTATGTGTGCTATGCGAAAGGCAGTCAACGTCTTCCTTGCGCAGGGAGGCGGAGGATGTATTATTAATGTGGTATCCGAAGGAGCCTTCCATGCCTGTGCCGGTGCGGTTTACTGTGCATCCAAAGCAGCTCTGGTTTCGTTTACAAAGAACACCGCCTTTATGTATATGCCGCAGAACATCCGCTGCAATGCCATTGCACCGGGAGGTATTGCAACTGAAATCTCTTCGAGTATGGGAGTGCCGAACATGAACGGATACGGCAGAGTCCAGAGCGTTCTTGCCTGCGCTCCGCCGGCTGGAACTCCTGAGCAGATTGCAGGGGCAGCATTCTTCCTCGCATCCGAGGATGCATCCTACGTCAGCGGAGATGTCCTCATGGTGGACGGCGGCTGGTGCTCGATGTAAAAAAGAAATACTCTCCCCTCCTATTTTAATTGTGACTGACAAACAGGACCGCAGATTTCTTCGCACGGAAAAGCTCATCAAAACCGCTTTTATCAGCCTGCTTGCAGAAAAGAGCTTTGCGGAACTTTCCATCAAAGATATAACCGACCGTGCAGAGATAGGGCGCGGGACGTTCTACAAGCATTATGCAGATAAGAATGCACTTCTCTTCTCCTTTGAAGAACGCATCAGACGGGATCTGGAACAGAAACCCTATCCAAAGTTCATGCAGAACCGCGAAGACTATGTGCGCAAAAAAATTCTCTTCCGGTATCAGTACTTTGCAGAGAATATTGATATGATGCGTTCGCTTTTCGGACAAAACGGAGATGCAGCATTTCAGCAGCGAATGCGGGATTTTATCTGGAAAGACCTCTATATTGAAGAGGAGGATGTTGCGCTCGTTGTGAGGAGAGACAAAATCCCGCCGGAATATGTGAGTATTATCAATACCACTGCCTCCTTTGTCTTTGATGTCTGGCTGAAGAAGGAAAATCCCGAGTCGCCGGAGGAAATTGTGGATATTATTGTCCACATGACAGGTCTTGCAAAGTATAAAATTCTCGATTAAATGCGTCTGAAATGTCTTCTTTTCTCTAACCTACATATCTTTATACTGTGAAATGCAACATAATCTCACTATGTTGGAAGAACTCAGAAAAACCCACGAGCTGACATGGAGCATTGGCAAGCGCATTCTGATGCTTCTTGGCCCAATCGCCGCCTATGGGCTTCTTCTGGTGTTCTTCTGGTTCGTTTTCCCGCCGCCGGAAGGAGCGGCATTTCCTGCATTCAGTCCACAGTTTATTGTCCTCGTCGGACTGTTAATCGCGTATCTTGTCCCGCCGTTTGGAAAGGAGACGATTATCCCGGCGGCTCTGCTTGGCGGCGCGGCTGTTGCGGCGCTGATTGCCGGAATTATCGGAATGCCGATTGACCCGGCTGATATTACCGGATTTCCTCTGTGGGTAGTGGTCCTCGCAATTGTGGGAATGGATATCGCGGTTGCCGCATTTATCACCTTCAACTTCAACCTGCTCCTGAAAATCCCGGTCGTCGGTAACTTCCTTCGCTGGATTATGCGGGGAGCAGACAATATCATCCAATCCAAGAAATGGATTCGGGATTTATCCAGTGCAGGACTCCTGCTGTTTATGTATATCCCGCTCCAGGGTTCCGGGGCAATGACAACGTCTGTTATCGCCAGACTCTTAAACTACCCGCCAATGCTTGCTATTGGCCTCGTTACTATCGGCAGTCTGATGTCCAGTCTGACGGTGGGACTTGGTATCTCTTCGATTATCAAGCTCTGGGAAGTAAATCCACTGCTTGCAGTCCTTGAAGTGGTCGCCATTATTGGATTCATCTGTCTGGTTGCGGTTTCCTGGAGTAAGATTGTCCGCAAAATCGGACAGATGCAGCAGAAGAAATGAGCGAGGCAAAACTCTACAAACCGGATTTATCCATCCGTCTTATTTTTTCCCTAGGCATTATCGCGGTCCTTATTCTCTGGGTTGTTCTGCTGTTTTTCCTTTTCGGCGGAGCGCAGCTTGCGGTGTTTCTTGGACTTTTCGGTGCGTATTTTGCACCCGGATTTGGAAAGGAGAGTATTATTCCGATTCTCCTTGCCGCAGGATGTCCGCTGTGGGTGATTATCTCCGGCGTGATTATCCTGGATATGGTGCTTGCAGTCCTTATCGCCTTTAACTTCGATTTGCTCTTAAAAGTCCCGCTTCTGGGACGGGTGCTGTCTCATTTCACGACCAAGACGGCAACGCTTCTCAAAAAGCACCGCTGGATTGTCGGACTGGAAGGTATCGGGCTGTTTTTGTTTATGTACATCCCGTTTATGGGTTCGAGCGCGATTAATACGGCACTTATCGGCAGAATTCTCGCCATTCACCCGAAGGTGCTTCTGCCGATTATTTTTGCCGGAAGTGCCGGCGCAACCTTGACTGTTGCGGTCGGCATGCAGGCGATTATCAATCTCTGGTTTGTAAATCCGTGGTATGCGGTAGCGGCTGTTGCCGGAGTTGCGGCAGCTGCGTTTATTCTCTGGAAACTCTGGCAGAAGCATGTCGCCGCCAGATTCGAAAAGGATAGAAAATAAGAGAAAGATTATATTATCTGAAACACTTACATTATGTAAGCAGGTAATTAAACATGTTTGAACAGGAACATATCGCCCAGCTTCTCGACATCCTGGGAAACCGGAACAGAAGACGTATTATTGAGCTTC
>JAGARL010000289.1 GCA_017622255.1 Methanocorpusculum sp. | reverse complement strand
CGGAAATACAAACCTATTAGTCTTCAAAGCGCGAATAGACAAAACAGGCATGAGTGAAGTTCACATCTTAAACCATCCGCTGATTCTGCACAAGCTCAGCATGATGAGAGAGAAAAACACCAACACCAAGAGTTTCCGCGAGCTCTTAACTGAAATATCCATGCTGATGGGATATGAGGTAACGAGAAACTTCCCAACCAAAAACATCCGCGTGGAAACTCCGCTTCGCGAAATGGAAGCACCGGTCCTTGCTGCGGAGGATATTGTCATTATCCCCATCCTTCGTGCCGGCCTTGGCATGACCGACGGTCTCTTACAGCTGATGCCGAATGCAAAGGTTGGGCACATTGGACTCTACCGTGATGAAACAACGCATCAGCCGGTTGAGTACTACTGCAAACTCCCGAAAGAATCAGTCGAAGCAGAAGTAATCGTCGTAGATCCAATGCTTGCAACCGGCGGCAGTGCGGCGGCAGCTCTCAACTTCCTCAAACAGAGAGGATGCAAAAATGTCCGCTTCATGTGTCTGGTCGCAGCTCCTGAAGGAATCAAAGTTCTGCAGGAAGCACACCCTGATGTTGACATCTTTACCGCAGCAGTTGACGAATGCTTAAACGAGAACTGCTACATTGTCCCGGGACTCGGCGATGCGGGAGACAGAATCTTCGGCACGAAATAACACTATGGTCTAAAAAAACTATGGTATAAATAGTTTCGGTTCCAATATACCAATGTATGGTGCGTGATTCCTCGAAACTAAAAGAGGGTGGAAAAACAACCGTTCTTGGCATTCAGCATGTGTTTGCTATGTTTGGTTCCACCATCCTCGTCCCTATTGCAACAGGGCTTCCGGTCTCTGTCGCATTGTTCTGTGCCGGTATCGGTACACTGATTTTCCATCTTGTCACAAAAGGCAAAGTTCCTGTTTTCCTTGGTTCAAGTTTTGCATTTATCCCAGCAATTCTGGTTGTTGCAAACACAGAAGGAATTGAGTTTGCGACAGGAGGAATTATGGCTGCTGGTGCGGTCTATCTTCTCATTGCACTCGCAGTCTATATCTTTGGTGCTGATAGAGTTAGAAAACTCTGCCCACCGGTGGTAACAGGTCCTGTCATCATGATTATTGGTCTCATGCTTGCTGGAACTGCAATCAGCTACTTCACCAACGGCTGGTCCTACCTTGTCGGAGTCATTGTAATTGCAACAGTCATCATTGTCAGTCTGTTCTTCAAGGGATTCCTCAAGATGCTCCCGATTCTCTTCGGTTTAATCGCAGGATATGTCTCCTGTATGATTCTGACCGGAATAGGAATTGATGTAGGACTCAACTATGCAAAAATCACTGAGGCCGCATTCCTCACAGTTCCTGAGTTCTTCCTTCCGGCATTCAGTGTTTCTGCAATCTTAATGATTGCTCCGATTGCAATTGTTACCTTCATGGAACACTTAGGAGATATCTCCGCAAACGGCGCTATTGTTGGAAAAGACTTCTTCAAAGACCCCGGACTTCACAGAACCCTTATTGGTGACGGTCTGGCTTCCATCTTTGCAGGTCTTGTCGGAGGTCCGGCAAACACAACCTACTCGGAAAACACCGGTGTTCTTGCAGCAACGAAGAACTACAACCCGAGAACCTTAGAGATTGCAGCAGTCTTTGCAATCATTATCAGTTTCATTGGATACATCAGCGGATTCATCAGCTCGATTCCAAACGCAGTTCTTGGCGGTATGTGTATTGTCCTCTTCGGAATGATTGCAAGCGTTGGTCTGAGAACTCTTGTTGAGAATAAGGTCGATTTCAGAAACCAGAGAAATGTCTTAATTGTTGGCATCATGTTAATCCTCTCAATTGGAGGACTGGCAATCCCAATTCTGCCTGAGTCTGAGCTGTATCTTTCTGGATACGCACTTGCTGCGGTCATTGGAATTATCTTAAACCTTCTTCTTCCGGAACGTCTGGGAAAGCAGGACGAGAAGGAAGAATAACCCTTTCTTTTTTTACAACAACTTCAAACCATAAGAGCGCTAATATTGAATGAATGAACGATTCAGCGCCGCATACTCACCTCCAGAAAAAACTCCGCATCTCTGTTGACAAACTCTATGTCGGCGGAGAGGAACTCTTAAACGAGATTGAGGAAGGTCTCAATACTGTCCGTATCGAAAAACCGCGTGTCGGTTTTCAGGGAACTGCCGGTTCCTTTGGTGAGCAGGCGGCACTTGAGTACTTCGGCAGCGGATGCGCGGAGCTGAAAAAATATCTGGGCTTTGATGATGTGCTGGCGGCAGTGGCAGAAGGGGAAATTGACTATGGTGTCCTGCCGGTTGAAAACTCGACCGCAGGCGATGTCTTAGAGGTCTCGGATTTAATTGTGCGGTACAATCTCTATATCGTCGGAGAACATACGCTTCGTATCCGCCACAATCTGCTGGGCCTGCCCGATGCAGAGATTTCTGATATTACGCAGGTCTATTCCCACATTCAGGCACTGAATCAGTGCCGGCAGTATCTGAAAAAGCATCCGGGAATAGAAGATATCCCGTATGCAAATACGGCACTTGCCGCGGAGTATGTGGCAAAGAAAGGCGACATCCACCTGGCATCGATTGGAAGCATCCGCTGTTCCGAGCTGTATAACCTGAAAGTGCTTGCATCTGATATCCAGACGGTAAAGAACAACTTTACCCGGTTTATCATCATTGCAAAACACATGGAGCTTTCCGCATCCTGCAATAAAATCAGCATCGCCTTTTCGACGGCACACAGCAGCGGTTCGCTTCACTCGGTCCTTTCGCACTTTGCCTACAATGGATTAAACCTGGTAAAAATCCAGTCCCGGCCGCGTCTTGACGAGCCGTGGGAGTATCTTTTCTTCGTGGATATTGAAGGAAACCTAGAGGATGCAAATGTCTTGATTGCGCTTGGCAGAGTGCGGTCTCAGAGCAGTTTCTTTAAGCTTCTTGGAAACTATATTCACCACGAACAGTAAGCCTGCCGGAGATTATTTATGGTTGCAGATTCCATTATCCTTCATGGGAAAGATGGATAACAAAGTCGCCATTGTTACCGGCGGCGGAAAAGGAATCGGCTTTGGAATCGCAACCGCTTTCGCAAAAGAGGGTGCAAACTTAGTCATCACCGGAAGAACGATTGAACGCCTCGAGAGTGCAAAGCAGAAGCTGGAAGCATACGGTGTCACTGTCCTTCCGGTCGCAGCAGACGGCGGCTCTGAGGAGCAGGTAAAGGAAGCTGTCAGACAGACGGTTGAGAAGTTCGGCAAGATTGATGTTCTGGTTAACAATGCACAGGTTTCCAAGTCCGGTGTTCTGTTAAAGGACCACACGAAAGAGGACTTTGACTTAGCAGTCAACTCCGGTCTGTATGCTGCATTCTTCTACATGAGAGAGTGCTACCCGTATCTGAAAGAGTCTAAGGGCAGTGTTATCAACTTCGCATCCGGTGCCGGTCTCTTTGGAAAGCCGGGTCAGTCCTCCTATGCCGCCGCAAAGGAAGGTATCCGCGGACTTTCCCGTGTTGCCGCAACCGAGTGGGGACCGGACGGAATTAACATCAATGTTGTCTGTCCGTTAGTCTACACCGAGCAGCTGGATGCCTGGAGACAGGAGTATCCGCAGCTCTATGAGGCAACGATTAAAGGCATCCCGCTTGGCAGATTCGGTGATGCAGAAAATGATATCGGAAGAATCTGTGTGTTCCTCCAGTCCGAGGACGCATCCTATATCAGCGGAGAGACGTTTACCGTTCAGGGCG
Source organism: Methanocorpusculum sp. (assembly GCA_017622255.1). Taxonomy (GTDB): domain Archaea; phylum Halobacteriota; class Methanomicrobia; order Methanomicrobiales; family Methanocorpusculaceae; genus Methanocorpusculum. The sequence goes on along the minus strand of JAGARL010000289.1, from coordinate 316 downwards.
GAAGCGGTCTTCGTCCCTAAACTTTTTTTATTTCTTTTCTGAGTTCCTGTCCGGTCTGCGGGTATCTGATGCGGTTTTTCCTTCTGCAGGAATGACTATGAAAACTAAAAACACATTTTTCGGCGCTTCTTCGGCTGTTCCCTTCTGTGTCTGATGTCACGGTGCAGGGATGTCTGTGTGTGGAGTGTGATTGTGTGCATCAGATACCTCTGTCCCTACTCGAAAAAGCCATCCGCCAATCAACGCGAATCCCGCCCTTCGGGCTTAGCCAATCGCGTAGATCGGAAGAGCACACGTCTGAACTCCAGTCACGTGT
>JAGARL010000288.1 GCA_017622255.1 Methanocorpusculum sp. | reverse complement strand
TCGCCACAACCAACACAATAATCGAGGCAATTACAACGCCGTCTAACATCTGCAGGAACGCAGACGAGTATCCTGCGGCGTCTCCGGAGAGGAAGACATTCTTTAAGATATTCACAATTCCAATCGAGATAGCCATTCCAAGCATACGGGTTGTGGAAAGCGTTCCCGAAGCCATACCATACTCAGCGGCAGTAACCGAATTCATAATTGCCGTGCTGTTCGGGGTGACAAAAATGGCGATTCCCAGACCAAACAGTGCCTGAACCGCAATCATACTCCAGACAGCCACATTTTCTCCGCAGGTCAGAAGAACAATCATGCCGAGCGTGATAATCACCAGACCGGTTGTTGTTGCAATCTTCGGCGGAGCATTCTTCATCACGCGGTCAACGATTGTCAGAATCAGTGAACCGACACCGAATGCCGCAATACTTGCAAAGATAACAGCGGCTGCAAGCCACAGCGGGTCAGTGGATGCAGAACCGACGAGGAAGCATCCTGCCGCTCCGACAACCGTCAGCACTGCTCCCACTGCCATCAGCGGTTTTGGCAGAAGGTGGTCATAGAACTTTCCGGCAACAATCGTGAAGAGTACCAGAATCAGTCCCTGCGTGGTCACAATAATTGCCCTTGGCAGAGCGTCGGTGATTCCCCAGACATTCGTCATGTAGAGGGAGACCAGAGAGCCCATTGAATAGATTGCCACATAGTAGAGCAGGTTTGCTCCGTTGTTAAACGTAAATGCCCGGTTGTGGAGAATCAGATTTACCGGAATTAACGGATTCTTGTTCTTCGTCTCGTAGAAGAGGAAAACGCCGAGAAGGACAATTCCTGCAATCAGGATGAACAGCGCGTCGGTGTTCGGCTGCTTCGAGAATCCGTAGAGAGCAAGACCCATTCCAACGATGAAGAGGATTGCCCCAAGCCAGTCATACTTTCCTTTGTCGGTCGGCTCATCCTTCGGGATGAACGGAAGAGCTAAGATAAAGGAAATCAGGGCAATCGGGCAGAGAATAATATACACTGCCTGCCATCCGACAACATCAGTGAGTGCTCCTGCCAGCAGCGGACCTGCAAGCTGTCCCATGAAAACGCCGGTCATGGCGACACCAATAGCTGTACCGCGAAGCTCGACTTTGACTGCTGATGCCACCAGGGCAACGGCTGTTCCAAACATCAGCGCATTTCCGATTCCCTCAATGGCCCGCATAATCAAGACCATCTCGCCGGTCGTTGAAATACCGATACCAAGAGAACCGAATCCAAGCAGAAGAACACCAATGCAGAAGAACAGCTTCTTGCTGAACTTATCCGCTAAGCGTGCCGCAGGGATTAAGAAAATCGTCGATGTCAGAAGATAAACGGTTAAAACCCATCCATAGAGCGACCAGTAGTCAGGTCCAAGCGAGAGACCAAGACCGGTCAGCATATTTGGAAGAGCGATATTTGTTGCTTCCCCGATAAACGGCGGAAGGAAACAGGCGATAGCCACGGTGATTGCAATAATGTACTGCCGCGGCGATAAACGCAGTTCAC
>JAGARL010000287.1 GCA_017622255.1 Methanocorpusculum sp. | reverse complement strand
GTGTCTGCCGCATCGCGTGCGTTCTCGTACGAGAGGAAAAGATGATGCGGCGCAACCTCGAAGGTTGAACCCTCCCGCATTGCCGAAAATGATTCCGTACTGCTGATGTGGCAGTAGTGCAGTTTTGCCGATTCCGGTGCGAGCGAGTTTACCAGCGCGATGGTTTTGGTCTCGCCGGATGCAGGGCGCGATGCTGCATGTTCTGCAAGAGAATGAACCTCGCCGGGTGCGACCTCTTCGGCATGGATGGTTATCAGTTTTCCAAACGAAGCTGCTTCTTTTGTCACGCGGGCAATTGTTTCCGGTGAGAGAGCAGAGCCGTAGCTGGATGGAGCCGCAAACATCTCGCCGAATGCAAGAACTCCGGCCTTAACCAGAGAAGGAATGTCTGCGGTGTCATTCAGCGAACCGTTAATTGCAAACCGGCAGCAGGCCTGCTCTGCAGCAAGAGAAACACGGGATGCAAAAATCTCTGCGGTGTCTATTGCCGGAACTGCATTCGGCTGGTCAACAACCGTTGCTACTCCTCCTGCAACAGCGGACTCGGTGCCGGTTTTCCAGTCCTCCTTTTCCTTCTGCGTTCCATCCCGCATATGCACATGCATATCCGTGGCCGCCGGAACACAGAGTTTTTTGCGGCAGTCTATGCGTTCCGCTCCGCTGACGGAATCCGACGAGCCGATATGGAACACACGTCCGTCGCGAATGGTGATATCCGCGATTCTTCCATCCGGCAGGCGGGCGTTGGCTAAAACGAGGTCTGCCATTTCAGCAGACTCTCGGAACCGGATCTCCCATCGGCGGCTCGATGAAGCGTTCACTGCCGATTCTCGTCAGCATGACAACGCCGGAACCTTCCACGACCTCACCGACGATTCTGGCATCCTTACCGTATGGGTGAGCATGGAGTGCCTCGAGAATCTTCTCTGCGGCCTCCGGGGCAACGCCCATAACACACTTTCCTTCGTTTGCAACCTGGAGAGGATCAATTCCCAGCAGTCCGCCGGCAGAGGCAACACTTTCGCGGATTGGCACAGCCTCTTCGTGGACAACAACCTTGACGCCGGCCTTTCTTGCCATCTCATTCATACAGGCGGCAAATCCTCCGCGGGTCGGATCCTTCATTGCATGAATTGCTCCCTCGCCGCCGGCAAGAATCGCCCCCTCAATCATCTTCCAGAGTGGTGCTACATCAGACTTGAGCTGGTCGCCTAAATCGAATCCCTCGCGGTAGGAGACGATAGCCATTCCGTGGTCTCCGAGGTTTCCGGAAACAATAATCTTGTCTCCAACCTGCAGATTCTTGTCGCGGATGAGATAGTTCTCCACAACACCGACGCCGGCGGTATTGATGGCAATTCCGTCAATGCTTCCCTTCTCGACAACTTTGGTGTCTCCGGTGATGATAGCGGCGCCTACTTCACCTAAGGCCTCATCCATGGATGCGACAATCTTTTCCAGATCTGCAATCGGGAATCCCTCTTCAATGACCATCGCACAGGT
>JAGARL010000286.1 GCA_017622255.1 Methanocorpusculum sp. | reverse complement strand
GATAGCGTTTTGCGGCACGGGATGCGGCATCTAAAAACGGCATCGGTGTTCCAAACGGGTCGAGGTCAACCGCATCAAAGCGTCCCGAGCACATCAGGCGGTTTGCATCGTCGCAGGTAACTTTGATGTCCTCATCGAAGCGCTTTGCATTCTCTTCGATGATTTTCACCGCAGTCGGGTTGAAATCATTGATTACCACCGGCACATGTGTCTCGTTTGCCACGCGAAGACCACGGATACCGGTTGCAGCCATGGAATCCAGATACTCTTCCGGCTTTATGACGCTCATTAAAAGAATCGTCATATCGCGGTTGAACTCCATTCTGGTATTATAGAATAACGGAGCAGAGCCTGGCGGGAACTCCGCGTTCTCGTCCTGAACCGGAGCATAAAAAGTCGTATTTCCTTCAGTAATTTCGTGCAGTTCCATAAAAATCACGGACATACAGGGATTCGAACCCTGGATCTTCAGCTTAGGAGGCTGATGCCATATCCTGGCTTGGCTATATGTCCAAAATGTATTCTCATAATTTGCGTATCAGTGATATTATTCTTTTCCATCGCTTTTTCTGTTCAGGGTTACTCATAGGGGTAAGATGCAGGGAAAGTACTGAGATAGAAATACAAGTTTTTTCAAAAAATCCGGACAGAACAAGGAGTTCTGTATGCTATTTTGCCGCTGTTTTTTGGGTATAAAAACATCGTGGCGCTGTGAAATAACAGACTATTTATAGTAATCATACATGATAAATAATGTACAATCAATCAGCCGGAGCTCCGGCTGATTACCTAACATAAAATAAGGAGTATCGAAAAGTGTCCGCTAAACCTACCAAGATGTTATCTGAGGCAGACGGCTATGCCCTCCTGCGTCAGTATGACGTACCAGCCCCGGCTTTTGAGATCGTGCAGTCCCCAGAGGATGCCGCAAAAGCCGCCGCATCGATAGGTTATCCTGTTGTTATGAAAATCGTCTCCCCGCAGATTATTCACAAGAGTGATGCAGGAGGAGTTATTGTCGGCGTCAAGGATGACGCAGCAGCAAAGGAAGCTTTTGATAAAATCGTTGCAAACGCAAAGAACTACAACCCGGATGCAGAAATCAAAGGCGTCATCATCGAAGAGATGGCAAAACCGGGACTGGAACTCATCGTCGGCGGAAAGATTGATCCGGCATTCGGCAGAGTCTTAACCTTCGGTCTTGGAGGCACCATGGTCGAGTTCCACAAGGATGTGGGAATCCGCCTGCTTCCGGCAGAGGATGACGAACTCCGCTCCTTAATCCGCGAGATTAAAGGATACACCTTAATCAAGGGATACAGAGGCGACGCACCAAAGGATGAGGAGTTCCTCTTCCAGGTCTTAAAGAACGCATGCCGCTTCTTCGAGGACAACGAGAACGTTGTCGAGTTCGATATCAACCCGCTCAGACTCTATGAGAAAGGCGGCTGTGCAGTCGATGCCCGCGTTATCGTCCAGGATGAACCGGTTGTTCTTCCGCCCCACTACGATCCGGAAAAGATTGTCCCGCTCGACTACTACAAGCCGAGAAGCGTTGCAGTAATTGGCGCATCCGACGACAAGACCAAGATGGGATATGCCGCATTCCACAACCTGCTCCAGTTCCCGGGCGAGGTTTATCCGGTTAACAACAAGCGCTCGGAAATTCAGGGCGTCAAGTGCTACCCGAGCGTCGGCGATATTCCGGGCCCGGTTGACATGGTTGTCATCACCGTCCCTGCACAGTTAGTTCCGGGAATCATGGACGAGTGCGGTAAGAAGGGTGTTAAGATGGCAGTTGTCATCACCGCCGGTTTCAAGGAGATGAACGAGGAAGGAAAGGCTCTCGAAGAGCGCATGGTCGCAATCGCCCGCTCCTACGGTGTCAGAATTGTTGGTCCGAACTGTCTCGGTCTGATTCTTCCGCCGTACAAGCTGGACACCACCTATGTTGCAACCTCCCCGCTTCCGGGAGATATCGCCTTTATCTCCCAGTCCGGAGCAATCGCCAACGCAGTTGTCGGCATCTCCTTATCCGAAGGTTCCGAGATGGGTTACTCCGAGGTCGTTTCTGTCGGAAACCAGTGCGATCTTGACTTCCTCGACTACATGAGCTATGCGGCCCGCGACCCGCACACCAAGTCCATTATCCTCTACATTGAGGAGATTAAGAACGGTGTTGCCTTCATGGAGATGGCCCGCGAGGTCACGAAGATTAAGCCGATTGTCGCCATCAAGGCAGGTTCTTCCAAGAGAGGACAGGCAGCAGCAGCATCCCACACCGGTTCCTTATCCGGCGCATATGAGGTCTATATGGAGGCATTCAGAAAGTGCGGTGTCGTTCCGGCAAAGACCCTTGAGGGTGCATTCCAGATTGCAAAGATTTTAGGAGGCTTAAAGAAGCCGCTTACCGGAAAGCGTGCGGTTGTCATCACCAACGCAGGCGGTTTCGCGGTTCTTTCCAACGACTATGCAGAGACCTGGGGCATTGACATCTGTGACCTTCCGCAGGAAGTCATCGACGAGATGGATACCTTCCTCCCGCCGTTCTGGAACAAGAACAACCCGATTGACTTACTCGGCGACGCAGACGAAGCCCGCTTCCGCGGTGTGTACGATGTGCTCTGTAAGAACCCGGACCTCTGGGATATTGCAATTCTCGTCAACTTCCCGAACAAGGTTCTCTCTCCGGAGCAGGTTGGTCAGGTCATCATCGACTACCAGAAGAAGACGGACAACCTTCTGGTCGGCTGTTTCGTCGGCGGAGACAGTTTAAAGCCGGGAGTTGACCTCTTAACCGAGCACAACATTCCGGTGTTCGAGGAACTTGAGTTCACCTACCGTGTCTTAGGTCATCTGACCTGGACTACCCAGTAACTTTTTTTATGCTGTTAAACGATATTTCCGAGTTCTATGAGAGAATCGGACACAGCTTTCAGAATGAGGATTATCTTATCCATGCCCTGACGCGTACTGCCTTTGCCCGCGAGAATAATGTTCCGCTGGAGTATACGATGGATTATCTGGCAGTGTTAGGCGATGCGGTGATTGAGATTCTGGTAATCGAGGATGTGATTTCTGCAGGCGTCACCGAGAAGGGAGAGATTACGCGGCAGAAGGTTGACCGCGTGAATATGTCAGCCCTTCGCCGGATTGGCGAGAGCCTTGAGCTTCCGGATCTGGTTCTCTGGGGCAAGGGTGAGATTGCGATGCACATCTGGACCAGCGGCCGCGTTCTTGCGGAGTGCTTTGAGGCACTGATGGGTGCTGTCTATATGGACGGCGGTATGGACGCGGCGAGGACTGTGTTTGTGAAGGTTGGCATGAAGAAGGAAGAGTCTGCCGCGGCTCTTCCGTAACTTTTTTTGTGAAATTCTCCTCTCATCAGCAGGATTGGAGATTGTATCTGCCTCTGTGTATTATCTTCCTTCAAACGAAATGAATATCCTTTATCAATCACAAATATATACGAATCTCTTACGCTTGCCGTCTCGGCTTTAAGCTACCTGAAGGAGAAAAATCACACATGAAAGTCATATACAGCGACGGAACAACGGGCGAGTGTCCAAAAGAGGAAGAACTCAACGTCATTCGCCACACTGCAGCCCATATCTTAGCCCAGGCCGTAAAACATCTCTATCCCCATGCAGCATTCGCATACGGACCGGCTACTGAGAAAGGCTTCTACTATGATGTTGATTTAGGTGATGTAAAACTCTCTGACACCGACCTTCCGGCAATTGAAACTGAGATGCGCAAAATCGTCAAGGCAAATCTCCCCATCAAACCGTTCATCCTGCCAAGAGAGGAAGCACTCAAATTCATGGAAGAACGCGCTGAGCCGTACAAGGTGGAACACATTGGCGATTTAGCAGAGGATGCACCGCTTAGCTTCTTCGAGCAGGGCGATTATGTGGATATGTGCCTTGGTCCGCACTTAACCTCCACCCAGTCCTTAAAGGCATTCAAGCTGACCGGACTTTCCGGTGCATACTGGAAGAATGACAGCAAGAACAAGATGCTGACGAGAATTAACGGAACTGCCTTCCCGTCCGCAAAGGAACTTGAGGAGTTCTTAAAACTGCAGGAGGAAGCAGAGCGCCGCGACCACAGAAAGATTGGAAAGGACATGAAGCTCTTCATGTTCGAGGACGTAGCACCGGGCTTCCCGTTCTTCCTTCCAAACGGTATGATTGTCAGAAACTCTCTGCTCGACTACTGGCGCGACCTCCACCGCGAAAACGGCTACCAGGAGATTGTAACCCCGCTCATTATGAACCGTTCCCTCTGGGAGACCAGCGGTCACTGGGATCACTACAAGGACAATATGTATACGACCGTCATCGACGAGGAGGACTTCTGTATCAAGCCGATGAACTGTCCGGGAAGTGTTTTAACCTACGCAAACGAGCCGCACAGCTACCGTGAACTCCCGATGAGACTTGCAGAACTGGGAACCGTTCACCGCCACGAGCTGAAGGGAACCCTGCACGGTCTGTTCCGTGTCAGATCCTTCACGCAGGATGACGCCCACATCTTCATGCGCCGTGACCAGATTGCAGAGGAGATTGCCCGTGTGGTAAACCTCATTGATACCG
>JAGARL010000035.1 GCA_017622255.1 Methanocorpusculum sp. | reverse complement strand
TGATCAGGCAATCGCCAGAATGCGCACGGCGCTTTCCGAAACCGTCATCGAAGGCATCTCGACCAACATTCCGCTGCATCGCGAAATGATGATCGACCAGAAATTCCTCCAGGGCGGTGTGAGCATCCATTATCTGGAAGAAAAGCTGGCGCACCGCGAATCTGTTAAGAAATAAGGCTGTTATCCATGTTATTCGAATACTCTCTGCTGACGGACAAAAAGGAAGTCGAACCCTTAACGGACTTCCTAATGGACAGGGGCGCCTACTCGGTTTCAATCGAGGACGCCGATGCTGAAACCGAACGTGAAAAACCGATTTTCGGTGAACCCGGAATTGAAATTGATGATTTCGCTTGGGACAGCTCCCGACTTAAAGTCCTCTGCGGAGACGACTTCGACATAGAAGGCGCCTTGGAAGCTGCGCTCAAAGAAGAAGGTCTTAAAAAACCTGTCTTAGAAAGCAGAATCGAAGTTCCGGACAATGACTGGGTTCGCATTACGCAAGCTCAGTTCACTCCGACTCAGATTGCCGGTGACCTGTGGATCGTTCCTTCCTGGCACGAGCCGCCCAATCCTGATGCGATTAATATTCGCCTGGATCCGGGCGTTGCTTTCGGAACCGGAACACACCCGACAACCCGCCTTTGTCTGGAATGGCTGCACGACCATAATTTGGAAGGAAAATCCGTTCTGGACTACGGCTGCGGATCGGGTATCCTAGCCGTTGCCGCCAAGAAACTCGGGGCCTCCCGAGTGCTCGGTACGGACATAGACCCTCAGGCTATTGAGGCTGCCGACTATAATGCAGAAGTGAACCGGGCAGACGCCAGCTTCTACCTGCCGGAGGATATGCCTGACGAAAAATTCGATGTCGTCGTGGCTAATATCCTCAGTAACCCGCTTCGGCTTTTAGCCCCTGCGCTTTTGGCGCGCGTGAAAAAAGGCGGCTATCTCGTTCTTTCCGGAATTTTGGAAAGACAGGCAGAAGAATTGATCGAGGTTTATGGCTCTTATCGTCCTGACTCTCCGCTATCTGTTTGGAAGTCCATGGACGGATGGATTTGTTTGGCCGGTCAGATTCACTAAATAGAAAAGAGGCGGCTATGGAACCTAAATTCGAGGGAGATTCGAATCATTACAACTTTCCGTCCGAACCTTCACTGGGCGGACATCAGAAGCAGCGCGACATTCCTAAAATTGTCCCTGCCGATCTTAAAAAACCTCCCGAAGACTTTAAGCTTCCGACCGCTTCGGTTCGTCCGGCCGAACCCGTTTCCGCACCTCAGCCTTCATCCGATCGTCCGAAAGATCCGAAGGCTTTGATGGCTTCGCTTTCGAAAGATATATCCGAACTTTCCGCGCCGTTGAAAAAAGAAGATGCGCCGAAAGAGATTAAAGCTGCCCCAGCGACACCCGACCCTATAGAGAAGTTCGGTGTCAAAGGCAGTGACGGTGTTATTCTCCCGCCTGAGGATGACCTCGGAGACCCTTCGGATCCGTCCCGCACTCCGGGCATTATTCGCTCCATTATGCTTTTTATCTGTCTATGCTTTGTCATTCTTGCAGCATGGCAGGTAACACTTTTCCTGCAGCCGGAAATTCTAAAGAAAGAGCCTTTGAACACTATTTCTCAGCAAAGCTGCAATTATCTCTACTGTCCTCCGCTGAGAACACCGGTTGTCTTGTCTAATCAGGTGAATGCGGTCTCTCCCGGACAATGGGAGCTGAAGCTGCAGATTCAGAATCAGGATATGCGAACTCAAAAGCTTCCCGTCATTCAGCTGACGCTCGAAGGCGCAGGCAGCTCAAGAATACAAAAAATCTTCGAACCTGCCGAATATAAGACAGATCCGAAGATTGAAACGATTACCGGCGGCGGAACCGCCAACATTGTTATTCCGTTT
>JAGARL010000285.1 GCA_017622255.1 Methanocorpusculum sp. | reverse complement strand
ACAGCCTTGTTAATCTTTGCTTCATCTGCAACCGGCCACTCGGCAAAGGAGACGAGACCGTTTGCGTCGCGTCCGGTCTTCTTCCAGAGCTCTTCTGCGGTGTACGGAATGACCGGGGCCATTAAGCGAATCCACTGGGACATGACATCCTTTAAGACTGCACCAGGGGCAGCACCTGCTAAGCGTCTGCGGTACCAGGCAAGGTCGGAGACCACACCGTTGTATGCTTCCTGGAGTGCCTGTCTGGTCTGGAATGCGGTAAGGCACTTGGTTGCGGCAGCGATTCTCTGCTGCATGCGGGACTCAAGCCAGGAGTCGATTGGAGTTGCTCCCTCTGCGGTTTCTGCGTCGAGAACTAACTGCCACATACGCTCAATCTGCTTCTTGACGGAGAGAACAAGCTCGTTTCTCCAGTCAAAGTCCTGCCACGGCTCGGCGGAACCGACTAAGAACATACGGACCGTATCTGCACCGAACTCGTTTGCGGCATCCTCTAACAGGAAGACGTTTCCTTTGGAGGAGGACATCTTCATACCGTTTAAGAGACCCATACCGAAGACGACCATTCCCTTCGGCTGAAGCTCTGCCGGGAAGATTGCCTTGTGGTGGAAGAGCTGGAAGGTTAAGTGGTTGGAGATTAAGTCCTTTGCACTGAAGCGGTAGTCGTACGGGTACCAGTAGAGGAACTCTGCTCTGAGGTCCTTTAAGGTTGCCTCATCGACCGGCAGGTTTGCGGCGTCGCCCTTTCCAAGGAAGATGTAGTCGAAGACTTCCGGCGTCAGCTTCTCGGCATCAATCTTTTCGATCTTGTGCGAGATGGTGTAGTATGCCATGTAGATGGTCGAGTCCGACAGCGGTTCAAAGAGCCACTTCGGGTCCCACGGGACGTGAGTTCCCAGACCGACACGGCGGGAGCACGGCCATTCGCGGAGCCAGTCGGTGGTTCTCTCGAACTCTGCTCTGACCTCTGCCGGGACGAGCTCAAGGTTCGGGAGCTCCTCGTGGACTGCCTTCTTCCACTCGGCGTCACCGTAGTTGATGAACCACTGGTCGTCTAATATTCTGACATAGACACGGTTTCCGCAGCGGCAGATGACACGCTTCTGGCTCATCTCGTGGAACATGATAGAACCGCGCTGTTCGACGAACTCCTTGGTAACATCCTCTCTTGCCTGGCGGACGGACTTACCTGCGTGCTCTCCGCAGTTCTCGTTGAGCTTACCCTTGGAGAACTCGGCAGTGTAGAGCTCCTGGGTGAGGTCGTCCATTCTCGGATCGTCCTGGTTTGGAATCTTGTTCTTCTCGACGATGTCCTGGGCTGGAATCTTTCCGTAGTTCGGAACAGTAACGAGCGGGATTGGGACGATGTCAGTGTACTTGCCCTGCTGCTGTAAGTCGCGAAGAGCAATGTAGTCGAACGGAGCGTGGGCCGGAACGGACATGACAAGACCGGAACCCATGTCGGAGTCGACGAAGGATGCCGGAAGGATTGGAACTGCAGCGCCGGTGTACGGGTTTACTGCGTTCTGGTCGATGAGTTCGGTTCCCATGATTCTTCCAATCTCAGTGACCTCATGCTTCTGCATGCGCAGTTTCTCTGCGGCTTCCTCGGAGATAATCCACTTCTGACCGTCAACTTCTGCTTTCAGGTAGTTGGTCTCCGGGTTTGCCCAGAGGTTGGTGACACCGAAGATGGTCTCCGGACGGAGGGTTGCACATGGAATCTTGTACTCGCCGAACTCGTACATGACAAAGACGAAGTGCATGACCTCTGCACTGTCTCCTTCGAGGAGATCGTGGTCACCGACCGGCTGGTCACAGTGCGGGCAGTATCTGACCGGGTACTCGCCTTTCTGGACTTTGCCCTGGCCGTGAATGTGGGTGTACTGCCACTCGATGAACTTGCTGTACTGCGGGATGATGGTGGTGAATCTGCGTCTCCAGTCGATGGAAAGACCGAGCTGCTGCATGACGCGCTGGTATTCGTCGGCGAAGTAGTTGACGATAGTAATCGGGTCAGTGAACTTCTCTAAGGTCTCTTCCGGAACACGGTAGAGGCCGCCGTAGAGCTTTAAGGTCTTCTCATCCTTGTTTGCAATACGCTTTGCAATTCCAAGAACCGGTGCTCCGGTAACGTGGAATGCCATCGGGAAGAGGACCTGCTTTCCGCGCATTCTCCAGAAGCGGGCAACGACATCCGGGATGATGTAGGTTCTGCCGTGTCCGACGTGCATGGCACCTGACGGGTACGGGAATGCGACGTTTACGTACAGCTTGTCTTTTGCCGGGTTCGGATTCGATTCAAACTGCGGAATCCAGTTCTCGCGGATTGCAGGTTCAATTTCACTCATTACGAGATTTTCAGTCATGGTTTTACCTTTGTCTATTGTATTTCAGTCGACGGGGCGGAGTTTGAGGTCTTCTCCAGCTCCGTAGCGGCGGATCATTTCAGCGGCGATACTTGAGTTTCTTGCGAGGTGGATTTCTCCGTGACCATCCACCGTTGCGGTGAAGAGGTATTCTTTGCCGGAGAAGACGTCAACAATCTTTCCGGTGTGTTCCGGACAGATGATGGCGAGCTGTTTTTTCTCGCTGCGCAGTTTGAATCCCGGACCGCTGCGGGCTGCAGGGGCGGGGATTTCAGTTAGGGTCTCCCTCCCCGGCAGGTCCGATAGCGGGCGGACGTCGATACCGATGCCAACCTTGCTGACAACGGCGGCGATGTTTTTGCCGGCTTTT
>JAGARL010000284.1 GCA_017622255.1 Methanocorpusculum sp. | reverse complement strand
GTTCCAGTTAATCGAGGAGATGAGAACCGTCTTTCCGTCAATGATGAAGCCCTTGTTGTGGAGTTTCAGGATTCCTTCCCGGTCGGTCAGGATTTTTGCCTGCAGATTTTCAAGGCCTCTGCGGTTTACGGATGCCGCGATTTCATCGTTGTCCTCTTCAGAATCTGTATTGTAATACATCCCGTCCAGCTGGATGCGGACCTCTGCTCCTGCTTCTGCCGCACGGACTGCTGCGGCAAACCAGGGATTTTCCGAATCCGGATAGTTGGAAATATACGCCTGCTGGATGTCAACTGAGTGCTTTGCAGAATCCAGCGCGCTGCCGACAAGGAAACTGGTGTCCGGAGAAATAACCGGAGTTACGCGTACGTTTTCCACTGTCAGCGGTTTGAAGATGGTAACAACCTGCTCTGCGGTTGTCTTTTGCGGCAGAGAATCTCCGGTTTCTGTCCAGCGGTAGATATCATATCCGGCAAGGTCATCGGCGAAAACTTCTGCAAAGTATTCTGCAACGCCGCTGTCCTCTACTGCAGCACCCCATCCGCGGTTTCCGTATCCGGATTCCGGGATTCCGGAGTCCTTGAAGTTCTCCGAGAGAACAACTGTTACTTCCCCGTCTGCTACCAGATACTTGGTATGCAGATAACGGTAGCGGGCAGGAAGGTTTCCCTCGCTTTCAATCGTGAAAATCTCTGCGCCGTTTCGGCTGAGGAAATTGAGCACTCCTTTCTCACTATCGGAAATGCCGCCGACCGGCCCTCCCTCCATGAGAATGGTGACCGCAACGCCACGGTGCTCTGCCTCTGCGAGCGCTTCGGCAAGCGAGACACTGGTAAACTCATACATCGAAAGAAGGATTGACTCATCTGCATCGCGGATAACATCCGTGATTACCTCGTGCGAACAGTCCGGGGAGACAAACAGCGTCACGCGCTCTGCGGTAAACGTCTGCGGGGCAAAATCCGACTGGCCGATTTTGAAAACCCGCATGTCCCAGACACCGTCTGCGAACCGGTGAATCCTGCCGTTTCCGGCATCCACATCCGCGGGCCACGAAACGGTCTGCACCGCTCTGCCGTTTTGCAGAAGCGTGAGGCTGTCTTCGCTGTTTGCCAGCTGGAACCGTTTGGTGAGAATCACTTCCGGCACCGACGGCATGCTGTCGATGATTTCAAAATCCGGATAGGTCTGGTGAATCTGATAATAGAGCTCAGCACTTCGCGCGACAACGGTCCGTCCGCTGCCGGCAGGGAAAGAAACTGTGCCCTCGCCGTCAGTAACACTCCAGGAAGCAAGGCCTCCTTCCCCTTCCAGAACGAAATACTCATCCCCGTCTCCTGCCGCATATCCGTCCGCGCAGAACTCGGTTATCATATAGGCCGCACCGGGCGATACGGCAAGACAAAGGAGTGCGAAAACCAGAACTGCACGGAGGAGTTTCATGATGGTCTTTTTGCGGGGAGAGCACATATATGTATGGTATGCAAGGCGTTGTGGTCAAAATCGGCGGAAGCCTCATTGATACGGCAGGAGGAGTGCTGAAAGAGCTTGCCGAATCGAAAATACCGGTTCTCGTAATCCCCGGGGGCGGAGTGTTTGCAGATTCAGTCCGCGAAGCAGAGCTGGATGATGATGCCGCCCACTGGCAGGCAATATCCTCGATGAACCGCTACGGACGGTTTCTTTCGACCTTCGGATTCCCTGTTACCGAATCCCTCGCGCTGCCGAAGGCAGGAGTATCCATTCTGCTTCCCGAAAAGATTCTGCGCAGATGCGACCCGCTTCCGCATTCCTGGGATGTAACCTCGGACTCTATCGCGCTGTGGGCGGCAGGAGAACTCTCCGCATCGCTGCTCTTAATCAAATCCCGCGAAGGAGATGCATCGGATACAGAGCTCGTGGATGCGTATTTCCCGCATCTGCAGGCATCTCTGGACGTTTCCGTACGGTTTGCAAACGGCCGCGCAGAAGGTTCTGTCTCGCGTCAGCTTTCGGCTGTGGAAGCCACACGTTTATAATAATTGGGCGACAATATCTTAAGGAGTTTCATATGGCAAAATGTACATCTTGCAATGCCCCACTCGCAGAGCGCGGGGCAACCGAATTCAAGTGCCCGGACTGCGGAGAGGTTATCTACCGCTGTGCACAGTGCAGAAAACAGAGCGTTAAATACACCTGCCCGAAGTGCGGCTTCATGGGACCGTGAGTATCATGGGAGACGTAGCATTAATCTTAAAAGTCATGCCGGAATCTCCGGAAGTTGACCTCGCAAAGATGCAGGAAGACATCAAGGCAAAGGTTGCCGGTGTTCAGGATATCAAGGTCGAACCAATCGGATTCGGTCTTTCCGCACTGAAAGTCGCAGTCGTCACTCAGGACGGCGCAGGTGCAGACGACCAGGTCGTTGCATCCTTCGAGGGCATCGCAGGCCTCGAGAATGTTGAAGTTGAGTCTATGACTCTTCTCTAAACGCCCATATCCCCGCGACGCCTTGGGAGCATGCGGCCTCCGGCCTTAGCTCCAGGGTGTAAGGGGTTTGGGTGCTAAATATTTTTTTACAAACTGTTTTCTAAAAATTTCTAAAAAAGAACGTTATGCTCTTGCAGCGAAGAGCTCTTCGATTTCTGCAAGAAGGCGAAGCGTATCCTCCTTCTGGGATGATATGTCTACCTTGAACGCTTCTGCCAGGGAATAGAAATCCAGAAATGCAGACCGGACTTTCTGTATCTCAGAGATACCTTCGGCAAACTGTCTGCGTTTTTCTATCTCCTCAGCCCGGCGTTTTACGAGAACCCGGCACTCTGCATAGTCCATACAGAGTTTATTGTACATCTTCTCTGCTGAGATAATCTTTCCCTCATCTAAAAGAGCATGCACTTTTTTCGAACCGGAAAGCAGCCTTCCCATATATCTGTTAAAACGGCGGGTTACCGGAAACTGATAGAGAGCCATTCTATAACTATTTGAAGGGCTTGGTTATACCTTTTTTCCCGTATCACTCCGCTTCCTTTATCTGCATGCTGAACCAATACTACATCATGTGTATCGCAGTTCCCGCAGAGGTCCTGGAAATCCGTGACGGAAATGTCGCACTCGTAGATTATGGAGAACTTCAGCAGGAGGTCAGAATCGACCTTGTTGATGTAAAGGTCGGTGAGTTCGTCCTTGTCCATGTCGGATTTGCTATTCAGCGCTTATCCCGTGAAGAAGGTCTTGAGACTCGCGAAATCTTCAAAGAAGTCTATCAGGCAATGGCCGAAGACGGCGCCGCGGAATAAGTTTAGACCATGCACGAATCAGGAATTGCCTACGACATCTACGCAACGGCAAAACGCGCCGCAGAAGACAATGCCGCAACGCTTGTCAAAGCGATTCACGTTGACGTAGGGTCGATGGCTATGGTGAACTCAGACCAGGTTGAGTTCATGTTCAATACCTTTATCGCAGAGGACCCGCTCTTTTCGGGAACAAAACTGATATTCAATACGGTTCTCCCGTTAGCAGAGTGTTCCTGCGGATACAAGGGTTCGGAGATTTTCGTCTGCCCGGAGTGCGGCAAGCTTCCGCACATGATTCAGGGAAAGGAAATTCTGGTGAAAAATATCGAAATCGAAACTGAGGATTAACCATGGTAAAAGATACAGAAGTCAATATGATGCACGGAGCAGGAGGCGAAGTTATGGGAGAGCTTCTCCAGACGCTGACTGCTTTCAAGAATAATAATGCCGGCGGAATCGGCCTTGAGTCCCTTGACGACGGCTCAACCTTTACGGTCGGAGACAAAACGGTTGTGCTGACAACCGACTCGCACGTGGTAAAGCCGCTCTTTTTCCCGGGCGGAGATATCGGCAGAATCGCTGTTTCCGGAACAATCAACGATTTATCCGTGATGGGGGCACGCCCTATCGCCCTTACCTGTGCGATGGTCATTGAAGAGGGATTCCCGATTGCAGATCTGGAAAAGATTGTTGCATCCATGGATGAGGCCTTAGGAGAAGTAGGCGCCGCTATCATCACCGGAGACACCAAGGTTGTCGAGAAGGGAAGCATTGACGGAATTGCCATCAATACCGCAGGTGTCGGTGTTGTGGAGAACTATCTCATCCGCGATAAGAACCTGCAGGTTGGAGACAAGATTATTGTTTCCGGAAACCTCGGAGACCATGGAATGGCTATCGTCTCCTACCGTGAGGGATTCGATTTAGGTGACCAGCTCAAGTCCGATGTAGCACCACTCTGGAAGATGATTGAGGGGGCAATTCTTGCCGGCGGCGAGGGAGCAATTCATGCAATGAAGGATCCGACCCGCGGAGGATTTGCCGCCTGTATGAACGAGATGGCAAGAAAGGCCGGCGTCAAGGTTGTTGTCCACGAAGAGGCTGTGCCAATCCGCGAAAGTGTTGCCTCTGCCG
>JAGARL010000003.1 GCA_017622255.1 Methanocorpusculum sp. | reverse complement strand
TCATGAGAGGTGCTTTTATCACATGAGACAGAATACGAAACAAAAAGTTATATAGACAGATACCAATACAGATAGATACACGTTAAACTTCCCTGCAAATAGAACGCAGAAGTTGACGGGAAAGGACACGATAGATAATGTCACTACCAGATGTTCAGTCCACCGCGCCTGATGTAAGAATCAGCCTTACGCGTGTTGGTGTGAAAAATGTCAAGAAACTCGTCGAAGTGGCGAGACCAGGAAAGTCACGTCCAGGAATCTTCATTTCTGAATTTGACGTGTTCGTCGATCTGCCAAGCAGCCTGAAAGGTGCAAACCTTTCCAGAAACTTCGAAGTAATTGATGAAGTCCTTCAGCAGGCAACTAACGGCGAGGTCAAAGGAATTGAAGACATCTGCGGTGTTGTCGCAAAGAAGCTCTTAGACCACCATGAGTATGCAGAGCAGACTGAAGTTTTCATGCACAGCTGCTACATGATGAACCGCGAGACCCCGGTTTCCAAGACCACCTGTCAGGAAGTCGTCAATGTTTATGCACATGCAATCGCACAGCGTAACAACAACAACCCGATTGTCAGAAAGAGCATCGGTGCTGAAGTTACCGGTATCACTGCATGCCCGTGTGCACAGAACATCATGAAGGACCACGCAATGCATGTTATGGAACAGCTCGATATTCCGAAAGAGAAGATTGAGGCATTCTTCCAGGAGATCCCGATGGCTTCCCACAACCAGCGCGGACGCGGATTCTTATCCATCGAAACCGACGGCGAGACCATTGTCCCGCTTGACAAGGTTATCAACGTCTTAAAGGACTCCATGAGTGCAAGAATCTACGAGCTGTTAAAGCGTGGAGACGAGAGCTACGTCGTTATGGCAGCCCACAAGAACGCACGCTTCGTCGAGGACTGTGTTCGTGAGATGGCACGCCAGGTCGTTGCAAACTTTGCAGACCTTCCGGGAGAGACCCGCGTTACCCTTCGTCAGACCAATGAAGAGAGTATCCACCAGCACGATGCATACGCAGAGCGCGATGCAACCCTTGCTGAGCTCAGAAGCGAACTGAACGCATAATTCAATCTCTTCAAAAAACTCTTATTTTTTTATTTTACAGATTTTAATCAAGCGCATTTTGATTTCGGGTTTAATTTGCGTCATTTCTCGATTTCGTATGACGCAATGTTCAATAGGGGGCATTTGAGTGATACGATTTTCATCATTCGTGTGATTGTAACTCTGTTAACGCTCCATTTGCGGGTTGTTTTCCAAAAGGGGATGAGAATCTTTAATATCGCTCAATTAAGAGATAATACATAACGTACCTCGGTACGTGTCATTAATCCAAAAGGACAATGGTAATATTTCTGTATAGCTGTTTGAATACCCTAAATAACTTAGGATGAGGCGAAAACATTGTCGAAAGTAGTAGAAATTTCCCCGACCACCAGACATGAAGGTCACTCCAAACTCGTTTTAAAGGTCAACGATGAAGGCATCATCGAGCGCGGAGACTGGCTTTCTATCACCCCGGTTCGTGGAGTAGAGAAGCTTGCCATCGGAAAGACCTATGAGCAGGTTCCAAAGATCGCTTCCCGTGTGTGCGGTATCTGTCCGATTGCCCACACCCTTGCCGCAACTGAGGCTATGGAAGCATCCATGGGTGTTGAGATTCCAGACGACGCATACCTTCTGCGTATCATTCTGCAGGCAGCAAACAGACTGCACTCCCACGCACTGCATGACATCCTTGCACTGCCGGATATGTACCTCCCAGGTACTGACTCCAAGATCAACCCGTTCTCCCCAGAGGAGCCGGTCAGATCTGTTGCAAAGCGCATCCAGACTCTCCGTATGATCGGTCAGACCATCGGTGAGATCGTCGGCGGCGAAGCAGTCCACCCGTCCAACCCACGCGTTGGTGGTATGTACAAGAACATCACTCCACGTGCAAAGGCAAAGGTCCTCGACCTTGCAAAGCAGGCACTCCCGCTCGCACGTGAGCAGATGGAATTCATGATCGCAGTCTTCGAGAACTACGGCAAGCGCGACTGGGCAGAGATGTGCGGACGCGAAGTTGCAATCCCGAAGGACCTCGGTTACCACCAGCAGGGATACATGGCAACCGACCCAATGTACGGAAGCTCCTCCCTCGATGAGCACCCGACCTGGGACCCAGCACGCTGGCTTGAAGTCAGACCATGGGACTGGTACATGGGCGAAGAAGAAATCACCCTTGAGGATGAAGCATACCCAGTTGGCGGAACCACCAAGGCAGGAACCAAGGCATGGCCGCAGATGCAGGCATGCACTGGTGTCCCACTCTACGACGGCCAGCCGGTCGAAGTCGGTCCACGCGCACGTATGTCTATCTTCAAGAACTACGACCGTAAGGGCGCAATCGGCTTAAACATCGCTCGCGAGATGGAGTACATGGACTCTGTCTACAAGATGATCGAGGCAGCCGACGCACTCAACACCAGCGGATCCGTCGTTGCAGACGTTATCCCACAGGGTGACGGTTCTATCGGATGGGCATCCAACGAAGCACCACGCGGAGCAGACGTTCACCTTGCAAAGGTCCGCAACGGCAAAGTCGAGTGGTTCTCTATGCTCGTCCCGACCACCTGGAACTTCCCAACCTGCAGCCGTGCACTCACTGGCGCACCATGGGAGCTCGCAGAAGTTATTGTCCGTGCATACGACCCGTGTGTCTCCTGTGCAACCCACATGATTGTACTGGATGAAGACAACAAGCTTGTTGCACAGAAGCTCCTTGAGTAAGTAATATACAATGGATGGCCTATTCCCAGAAATAATAATAGCCGGAGTCGGTAACGAACTCTTTGGCGATGACGGATTTGGTCCTGCAGTAATCAGAGCTTTAGCTGACCACGAACTCCCAGACAATGTAAAAGCAATGGATGTCGGCCTTGGAGGCCCCCACCTCATCTTTTCCATGCTGGAGCCTGAGGTAACTAAGAAGTTGATTATTGTGGATTGCATGGACTTCGGGGGTAAACCCGGAGACGTGACGAAAATCCCAGCCGACCTTCTGCCTGAAGGCAGGGAAGAGCGTTACATGGACGCCCATTCCGGAAATCTGCTTGACCCGATCGGCAGACTGAAAGGAAAAATGGACATTGTTATCATTGGGTGCCAGCCCGCGTGTATTCCAGCTCCGGATTCCGAGGACTTTGTTCTCGAACTGAGCCCGGAGGTCGAAGGAGCCGTTCCCAAAACTGTATCTGTCATTTTACAGGAAATAGGAGCTTAAACAATGGGATTATTAGATAAACTCAAAAGCTTACTGTTCGGTAAAGAGAGTGTCAGCGAGGGAAAACAGGACGCAAAGCCTGGTGCAAAACCAGCTGACAAAATTGTCGAAAAGCCAGTTGAGCAGCCGAAAGCAGAAGTGAAAGCAGAAGCCCCAGCTGCACAGCCGGCAGCAGGCAATGTCGAACCGGTCGAACAAAAGCATATTATTCAAAAACCTAAGGAGGAGAAGCCAGTGGCTGACAAGATTACTGTAGGACACGTTCACATGAGCGGATGTACCGGATGTCTCGTGTCCCTTGCAGATAACTACGAAGGATTACTCACAATCCTCGATAAATACGCAGATCTCGTCTACTGTCTGACTCTTGCTGATGTACGTCACATCCCGGAGATGGATGTCGCATTAGTTGAGGGTTCTGTCTGTATTAACGACGAGTGCTCTATGGAAGAGATTTTAGAAACCCGTGAGAGAGCAAAGATTGTTGTTGCTCTCGGCGGATGTGCATGCTACGGAAACACTACCCGTTTCTGCCGCGGTGGTCAGCAGAACCAGCCGCAGCACGAGGGCTTTGTCCCAATCGGAGACCTTATCAAGGTCGATGTCTACATCCCGGCATGTGCACCAACCCCGCAGCAGATTAGAAACGTCTGTTTAATGGCATACCTGTTACTCAAAGGAAACGACGAGCAGAAGGCACTTGCAACCGCATACCTTACCCCGTTAATGAACCTTGCAGCAGCAGGAACCGAAGCATGCGGCTGCGACCTGATGACCGAAGTCATCAACCAGGGCCTCTGTATGGGCTGTGGAAGCTGTGCAGCAGCATGTACCGTCCGTGCAATCACCATGCAGTACGGCAAGCCGCAGGTCGAGCGTGACCTCTGTATCAAGTGCGGAGCATGCTACGCCCAGTGTCCGAGAAGCTTCTTCAGCTTCGATGTCTGCGGACAGTACGAATCGATTACCGAACTCATCGGCGAGGTTATGAAACCATAAGGTTCGGAGGTTAAAAAAATGTCTGAATATCTTGGAGAATACAAGGCAGTCTACAAGGCAAAAACCGCCTGTGCAGACATTCTCGGTAAGGCCCAGGACGGAGGAATCGTCACCTCGATGTTTGCATACGCACTCGAAGCAGGCATCATTGACGGAGCAATCGTCGCAGGACCTGGAGCAGAGCCGTACAAGCCGGAACCGATGATCGCAACCACTATCGAGGAACTTCTCGCAGCACGCGGAACCAAGTACTCGATTTCCCCGAACATGTCTCTCATTAAGGAGGCAACCCGCAGCTACGGTCTTGACAAGATTGGTATCGTCGGCACCCCGTGTCAGATCCAGGCAGTCAGAAAGGCACAGCTGTACCCAATCGGTCTCCGTGACGTACCGGACAAGATTGCTCTTGCAATCGGTATCTTCTGTATGGAGAACTTCCCGTACCAGGGTCTCTACCAGATGGTTGAGGACCACTGTGCAACCAAGATTGACAATGTCAAGAAGATGGACATTGGAAAGGGTAAGTTCACTGTTTACACCGAGCGCGGTGCAACTGCAGAGATCCCACTCAAGGTTACCCACAAGTACGAGCAGCCGGCATGTCACGTCTGTCTCGACTACGTCGCAAACATGGCAGATATCTCTACCGGATCCGTTGGAACTCCGGATGGATGGTCCACCGTCTTCATCCGCTCCAAGGCAGGAGAGGCAGCATTCCAGAAGGCAGTCGATGCAGGCTGGATCGTTGCAGAGTCCATGGACGGAGTCAAGCCAGGACTTGAACTCGTCGAGAAACTCGCAAAGACAAAGATCGACAACAACAGAGCATACCTCGAGCACAGAAAGCACGAGGGAACCCTGCTCAAACCACTGCGCTCCCCATACATTTAAACGGAGTCCATTGGATTTGTGCATGTACCCCACCCTCTCGGGTACAGTATCTACCCGCCGCGGTAAGCCTTTCCAGGCTTACTGCGGTTTTGGGATTTAGTGCGGCTTAGGCTTTTTTTGGTAATTTTTTATTGAGTGTATTGCTGGGTGTGTAGGACCCCCTCCCCTACAGTGATTTGAAAAAAACCCACAGAACAAAAAAAAGACCCGAGGAAAAGAAATCCCCGTATTCTCACTCATCCGGAACGAACTTGGTTCCGTAGTGAATCACACCGTCAGCGCCTTCCGCATCAAGCACGCGGAACACCGACTTTACCGGCATACCGATATACACCTCATCCGGTTCGCAGACAATGTGCGTCGTCATCCGTGCTCCCTCCTCCAGCTCGATAATCGCCAGAACATACGGCTTCTGCTCCGCATACTGGTCGCTTGCCGAGTGGACAATAGAAAACGTCAGCACCTTTCCTTTACCGGAAAGCTGAACCTCATGCAGGTCGCCGCCTCTTCTGCAGTGCGGGCAGAACGCTCTTGGCGGGAAAAACACATGACCGCAGGTCTCGCACTTCGTTCCAATCAGATTATATCTCTGCGGAATGCGCCGCCAGAATCTTGCAACCGTCATCAGCATGCCCTCCGGAAAATATGGCTCACAACCGTAGCACCGGTACCACCCACATTCTGCGTCATACCGATTTCCGCTCCGTCAACCTGACGGCGTCCTGCCTCGCCTCTCAGCTGCTGGACAACCTCCCAGACCTGCTTGATACCGGTTGCTCCAACCGGATGTCCGCAGGCCTTCAGACCGCCGGACGTATTTACCGGAAGCTTACCGCCAATCTGCGTCTCGCCTTCTGCCGTAAACTTACCTGCCGTTCCCTTCGGAACAAACCCTAAATCCTCAATCGCACACAGCTCTGCAATCGTGAAACAGTCGTGAACCTCCACGAAATCCACATCCTTGTGCTCAATCTTCGCCTGAGCGAAAGCCTTGCGGCCTGCGGCAACGGTGGCCCCCATCGTCGAAAAGTCCGGTCTGTCATGGAGTGCAATCGTATCTCCTGCCTGAGCGGACGCCAGGACGGTGATTGGCGTATCCGTAAACTCGCGTGCCTTCTCCAGCGAACAGACAACAACCGCTGCTGCTCCGTCGGAAACCGGAGAACAGTCAAACAGCCGCAGCGG
Organism: Methanocorpusculum sp.; assembly: GCA_017622255.1. Taxonomy (GTDB): domain Archaea; phylum Halobacteriota; class Methanomicrobia; order Methanomicrobiales; family Methanocorpusculaceae; genus Methanocorpusculum. The sequence continues at coordinate 11,413 of JAGARL010000003.1, read as the reverse complement.
AGATGCAACCATCGTCGAATTCATCACCGTAGACTGCGAAATCTCATTCTGGAAATGAGCATACGGATTTCTTGCCCCATGGTAGTGGTTCTTTACCGCAACCTGCGCTAACTCCTCGCGGGTTAACCCGTATTTATTCATATAATCACAGGCAATCATCGCATAGAGACCAGGGAAAGTCGCACCGGCAAAACTCTCCCACTCGCGGTCCGCTGCGCCTGCTAAGACATCCGTTGCGTCACCCACATCCGTCATCTTCTCAACACCCGCGGCGATTACAATATCAGACATGCCGGAGGCAACGGCGGCAACCGCCTGGCGGAACGCAAGACCTCCCGATGCACAGGCAGCCTCCACACGGGTTGCCGGAACATGCAGATCTCCTCCAAGTCCCACATAATCGGCAACCAGCGCACCGACATGCTCCTGACCGATAAACCGTCCCGCAGACATCGAACCGACAAACAGCGCGTCAATCTGCTCGCCGGAAACATTCGCATCCTCAAGCGCGGAAACACCTGCCTCCGTACAGAGATCACGAAGCGATGCATCCCAGCGTTCGCCGAACTTCGTCATTCCGGCGCCAATAACTGCTACTTCTACCATTTTCCCTCACACCTTAATCTTTCCCTTGTGGCGTGCATACACCGCATAGTCAAGATACTTCTTCTTATTCAGCATCGACTCAACAGACGGAGCACGGGAACGGTCAATCTTGTCAAGGATTGCATCGGTTACCGTAATATCAAAGGAATCAGAACCGGCACCGCTTCCGTAGCTCGTAACAAAAATCCGGTCTCCCGGTTTTGCGATATCCAAAACCGCCGCAAGACCTAACGGCACAGCCCCGCTGTACGTATTTCCAAGACGCGGCACAAGAAGTCCCGGCTTAATCTGCTCGGCAGTAAAACCGAGACTCTTTGCCGCCTTCTGCGGGAACTTTGCATTCGGCTGGTGGAACACCGCATAATCATAGTCAGAAGGACGAGTGCCGCGGCGCTCCATCATCATCTTTGCGGCTGATTCCACATGCTTGAAATATCCCGGCTCTCCGGAGAATCTTCCGCCATGCCGTGGATAGTCCTCTCCTTCGCGGCGCCAGAAATCAGGCGTATCGCTCGTAAACGAACAGGTGTCGTTAATCTCTGCAATCGGGTCGTCGTTTCCGATAACATAGGCGGCACCTCCGGCGGCGGCCGTATATTCAAGAGCATCTCCCGGAGCTCCCTGTGCAGTGTCTGCGCCAACCGCAACCGCGTACTTCATCATACCGGATGCAACAAGGCCCATAGAGGTCTGGATTGCTGCAGTTCCTGCCTTGCAGGCAAACTCATAGTCTGCCGCAGTCATAACCGGAGTGGCGCCGATAGCCTCGCCTACAGTAACCGCGGTCGGCTTTACCGCATACGGATGCGACTCGGAGCCGACATAGACTGCCTTGATCTCCGAAACATCAATCGGGCGGCGTGCAAGAGCCGCACGTGCTGCCTCAACGGCAAAGGTTGCCGTATTTTCATCATAATCTGGAACGGCCTTTTCAAAAACACCAAGGCCGCCGGAAATTTCTGCCGCGTTGGCTCCCCACACGCGGGCAATCTCCTCAACTTTTATTCGATAACGGGGGATGTATGCCCCGTAGGTTATGATACCTACCATTTTGCTTTCCTCAGTCTGGTAATAATCTCCTGCACGCTTAACGCAGTGCAGAGGATAGTGATATGATCTTTCTCGGCCAGGAGTTTGACGAGCGGGTGAACTTTATCAGGAGTAATCCCTTGCAGAATTACATACGGAGGTTTAAACGGCGTAACCCGAATGGCAATCATCGGGGATTTTCCAGACGAGACATCCGTAAATATCAGTGCCCGCTCAGTACTCCAGCCGTAAATGCGGTTAAACTCACTGGGTGAGAGGTTAATAATTGCATTTAAGCTGTTGACAACGGTGTATCCGAAAATCTGAGCGCTGGTCTCTCCGCAGATTGTCTCGCACTCTAAGATTTCCGAAAGCTCCGTGATGGGAACTGATGCGGCGAAGTCATGAATATCATAGATGACCTCGTCGTCATAGTTGGAGAACAGGAGTTTTCCATATTTTTTGATGAACTTCCCGCCGTTTTCTTCGTCAATATCCAGGATGCTGTCAACGATTTTTCCGACAACACCGGTTCCCGGACTTTTTCTTCTTCCGCTTTCGTAGTCACTGATTACAGAAGGCGATACTCCGAGGTATTCGGCAAGTGCACTGGGAGGAATCTGAAAGCTTGTCCGCCATTTTTTCAGTGCCTTTCCCGGCGAGTCTGAGAGAGTAATTTCGCCTGCCATTTTTTCGGCAAGCTGCTGACGCAGTCCCGGCTTCATACAGTATATAGTTTTTCGTTACTTGCATAAAAGGCTGGTCGTCGACTTCGTAAATTGCCGAATCGAATCTAATGTGAACTCATATATAGGAAGCGCTCTAATATTGGAACAATGACCAATATTGATGCGGAAGATACGCTCTGTCTGCGCAAACTCGCTTCCCTTGGCGGGATTAAGGGTCCGGTTCGGATTTCTACGCAGGCATTGGGGGAAATGCTTGGAATCAGCCAGCAGACTGCCTCGCGCAGACTCCTGTCTCTGGAGCGCTTAAAGATGGTGACAAGAACAGCGGAGTCGAGCGGTCAGCATGTGCTGATTACGGCAGAAGGCGAAGAGCATCTGCGGCGTGAGTTTGCGGAGTACTGTAAGATTTTCGATGATTCATCAGAACTCTATTCGATGCAGGGAGTTGTGGTTTCCGGTGTGGGCGAGGGAAGATACTATATGTCCATCTACTCGGATAAGATTCAGGAGATCTGCGGATTTACTCCGTATCCGGGAACGCTGAATGTGAAGCTGAATCCGCAGAGCATGCAGATTCGAAACCGCCTGGAGTCTCTGGAATGGCAGATTATCCCGGGCTTTACGGATGAACACCGCCAGTTCGGTGCAGTCCGCTGTCTGAAGTGTACGATTGGCGGCATCCCGTGTGCAATCGTAGCTCCTTTAAGGACGCACCACCCGTCCGAGATTGTCGAACTGATTTCCAGCGACCGGCTCCGTGAGGCACTGAGCGCGGAAGACGGCTCTGCGGTGGAGATTGTTATCTCCTGATTTTTCTCTTTTTTTTGGATTGATTTTCGTGTTGATTTCGCGTAGGAAAAACGTTCCTGCACACTCAGGCAAACAACCGTGAAGACTATCAGTCCTCATCCAATACCTTATCCCTCCTCCCCGCAAATACAATAATCATGTTTACCGCCAGACCTCCGCTTCCCCAGCCCAAATACCTCCCCATACAGCAAGCCGAAGCGAAGAAACTCTGGAACAAAAACCCCGATATCATCCTGGTCTCCGCAGACGCCTACGTAGACCACCCGTCTTTTCCAACCGCCCTGCTTGGACGAACCTTAATAGAGGCCGGATACAGCGTCGCCGTCATCAGCCAGCCGGACTGGAAAGACCGCTCCGGCAAAAGCTTTGCTGAGTTCGGCAAACCAAACCTCTTCTTCGCCGTCGTTCCCGGAGCAGTCGACCCCATGATTAACGCCTACACGCCGGCGCTTCGAAAGCGGCGTGACGACGCGTACTCCCCCGGAGGAAAGCTCACCCGCCCTGACAGGGTAAGCATCGTCTACACAAACATGCTCCACCGCCTCTATCCCGACGTTCCAATCATTCTCGGCGGTGTTGAGGCAAGCCTTCGACGCTTTGCCCACTACGACTACTGGAGCGACAGCGTAAGACAGGGCATCTTAGCAGACGCTCCGGCATCGCTTCTCGTCTACGGCATGGGTGAGCGGGCAATCTGCGAAATCGCTCACCGCATCACATCCGGCACTCCCGCAAACGAAATCCGTGATGTCCGCGGTACATGCTACACCATGAGCGTCGGCGAATACCGCAAATCCGACATCAAAGGAACACAGCTTCCGGCATACCCGCTCGTCTCCGAAAAACCCGACTTCGCCGCCGCCTGGAAAACCTTCAGTGATGCAGACGGCATCATCATCCAGCCGCACCCGAAAACCGTCATCGTCCAGAATCCGCCCGCAGTTCCCCTCAGCACCGAAGAGATGGACCGGATTTACGAACTCCCCTTCGCTCGAAAACAGCACCCCGCAATCAAAGAAACCATCCCTGCCCTTGCCCCCATCCAGTTCTCCATAATCACCCACAGAGGGTGCTTCGGCGCCTGCTCATTCTGCTCCATCACCCACCATCAGGGAAAACAGATTATCTCCCGCAGCGAAGAATCCATCCTCCGCGAAGCAAAACGCATGGCAAAAATGCCGGAATTCAGAGGCACCATCTCCGATGTCGGCGGTCCCTCTGCCAACATGTACGGCGCACACTGCCCCAAATGGGAAAAACACGGTGCCTGCAAAAACAAATCCTGCATCGGATGCCCCTCGCTTCAGGACGGCACCGCACGCCAGCTTGCCCTGCTTTCTGAAATCCAAAAAATCCCCAAAGTCAAACACGTCTTCATCAGCTCCGGTATCCGCTATGACCTGATTCCCGAAAACGCTGAAGGAGATGCCTACCTCAAAACCATCAGCGAATCCCACATCTCCGGACACATGAAAGTGGCTCCAGAGCATATCTCTGACCGCGTAACCCAGATGATGAACAAACCCGGAGAAGCCGTCTTCGAGCGCTTCCGCCGCCGGTTTGAAAAACTGCAGGAAGGAAAACAGAAACGGCAGTACTTAGTGCCGTACTTAATGTCCTCACATCCCGGATGCAGAATCGAGGACATGGTAAAACTCGCGCTTTACCTTCGCGAGCACAACATGTACACCGAGCAGGTGCAGGATTTCACGCCTTCTCCCATGACGCTTTCTACTGCGATGTACTACACCGGTCTGCATCCCTTCACCGGAAAACGGGTATATGTCCCGACCGGCGGAGAAAAAAGAATCCAGCGTGCAGTCCTGCAGTGGAAAGACCCGAAACAGTATGACCTCGTCGTCTCCGGTCTGCTGAAAGCAGGACGGCGGGACTTAATCGGGGACTTAGTGCCGAACAAAGGAATTCCGGCACGCCCGCCGAAACGAAAGTAACACAAAAGCAGCGCGACAGCGCTTCGAAAAAAAGTTTAGGTGTGCGTCCGAATCTCAGCCGCACATGCCTGTGCCTCTTTTCTCTCCTTTCTGAAGAAGATGCCGTTGAAAATCAGCGGCACGATAATTGTCGTCACCAGAGACACCACCACAATCGCGATAAAGAGCTCGTTTCCAAGCGCCAAAAGCTCTGCTGAGCGGGCTGGGTCTGCGGTTGCCGCCGCCAGCTCCTTGAAATGGTTTAAGGCAATAAGACCCACAATCATCGCCACCTCTCCGCGGGGAGTCATACCCACACCAATCATCATCGACTCCTTCCAGGTCATACCCATACATTTTGCCGGCAGACCGCAGCCGAGAATCTTTGTCGCAAGCGCTACAACACACAGCACTACAATAAAGAGCATCATATCCGGCTGCAGATACCGCAGGTCTGCAATAATACCAAGGGACACGAAGAAGATGGATGCAAATATAATATAGAGATACTCCGCTCCCAGCTTGATATCCATACTATGCTTCAAATCCACGCGGTTCACACACACACCGGCAAGGAACGCTCCCACAATTGCAGAGATACCGACCGCTTCTGCACACATTGCATAGAAGAATGCAATCATCATCGCAAAGATGAACACAAACTCCGGGAACTTGCGGACAATCCTTGTACCGTCCATCCAGTTCAGCAGCTTCGGAATGAACTTCGCACCAACCAGTGCACCAACGATAACAAAGCCGAATGCTTTGATAATCATAAAGAGAATGCCGCTGACGGCAAGCTCTCCGGTAGCACTTAAGTCCTGACAGACGGAAAGGACAATTAAACTCAGCACGTCGTCAATAACGGCTGCACCGATAATTGCTTTCGCAAACGGTTGATGCAGCTTTCCCATCTCCCGCAACACATTTGCCGTAATCGCGATACTTGTTGCCGTAAGCGCCGTTCCGATGAAGATTGCGGAATAGAAGTCCATTCCAAACAGCATCGCACACAAATATCCGCCAATCCAGGGAACCACCACGCCCACCAGCGCTATGACGCAGTACTTCCAGTTGGCAATGTCTCTTACTTCAAACTCGAAGCCGATGACAAAGAGAAGAATAATAGAACCAAGACCGGCAAGCCCGTCAATAAAGTCTGTGTAAGTGATAAGTCCAAGGATACTTGGACCTACCACCAGACCCACCAGAATTTCGCCGATAACCGCGGACTGGTGAATGCGGGTTGCCAGAAGATATCCGCCAAGAGCCACGAAGAGCAGTAAGCTCATCTGGAACTCAATGGTGGATGTAAGCTCCTCAAACATAATATGGTAATATTGTCCTGTGAGATAAAAAGTGTTACCTATTTATGAAGGAGTGTCTTTCAGTAACCTTCACAGACACCGCTCGTCCTGAATTGCCGGACAGTAATTGCACAGTGCCTGCGGCAGGTCTTTTTCCTTATCCCGGATAGGGCAGAGAATCTCCCCATTCTCCTCAAGCACCTTCCACCCACCGGGGAAAGGCATTCCCACCGGGTGTCCGGGAAGCCCTGCTATCAGCATGGCATAGCCGTACACTAAGCGGTAAAAGAACTTGCCTGCAGGATTTCCAAGTCCTGCCTCCGGAGCATTTTTGGAGACCTCTTCTGAAAATGAACTCTCCTCTGCCCGCCCCCAGAACTCATTCCAGAGTTTACGGTCGAGAATTGCGCCGGTTGCAGCCTTTCCACATCGGACATCTGCGAGAAAAGCGTGATACTGCGTCAGCAAATCCTGACTGTACGGGCGGTATCTGCTCCGGTAGGGTTCGGGAAGCACCTCTACTTCGCGGCGGATGTTTCCGCCGATTCTCTGGAGGTCAAAAATCGTATATTTCTCCAGCGCTTTCTTGATAACAGGCACCGCGTCTTTGGCTGATTCAGCCGCCAGAAGCTCTGCAGAGGTTTCTGCAATCAGCTCTGCGAGCTGTTCTTTTGGATAATCAAAGACGTTTGCCATTTCTCAATAGTTGGCTGTCCGCTATTAAATATTTGTGGTGTGGGAAGCCCTTTATAGCGTCGAAGGCAACATATAAGGTATCATGGATATTCTCTATGCGGTAGTTGTAGTGGTTGGTCTCGTGGTTTTCGAGACTATCGCAAGCATAGACAATGCCATTATTAATGCAGATATTTTATCCACGATGAGTGCGTGGGCAAAACGCTGGTTCCTGACGTGGGGTCTGATTATTGCGGTTTTTGGTGTCCGCGGTATCCTGCCGTGGCTGATTATCTGGTTCTCGACTCCGTCTTTAGGTCCTATCGGCGCTTTGACTGCGACGTTCTCGGATGATGCAACGGCGGCGGCCGCGATTGAGGCGAGCGCTCCTTTCCTGCTGTTGGCGGGAGGTATGTTTATGGTTCTTCTGTTCCTGCACTGGCTTATGGCAGAGCAGAAGAACTGTATTGTTCCAGGAGAGCTTGCCCTTTCCAAACAGGGCCCCTGGTTCTATGCGGTTGCAGCTCTTCTGCTTCTGGTTGTTGTCTACTTTGCAGTACAGATTAATCCGTTCCTCGGTGTGGCAGCGGTTGCCGGTTCGGCGATTTATTTCGTGATGTCGGGCTTCCGTCTGTTTGCGGATAAGAAGTCCGCTGAGCTGGAGAAAGGCGGCGGTGATCCGAAGGCGGCGAAGCATTCGGATTTAAGCAAGCTTGTTCTTCTGGAAGTTATCGATGCGTCCTTCTCGATTGACGGTGTTGTCGGTGCATTCGCATTTACGATGTCGGTCCCGCTTATCTTAATCGGTAACGGTATCGGTGCGTTTGTGGTTCGTGAGATGACGATTCGAAACCTCGATACTATCCGGAAGTTTGCGTATCTGAAGAATGGTGCGATGTATTCGATTCTCTGTCTCGGTATTATTATGTGCTCGGAGGCATTCGGTGCACATCTGCCAATCTGGTTCCCGCCGCTTTTAACGATTTGTATCGTTGCGGTTTTCCTCTGGCTTTCGATTAGAAAGATTAAGAGAAACGATTTCGGTGTCTGCCCGGTTGAGCCGAAGAGTGAATAACTCTTCTTTTTTTCGTGAGTTTTATATTGGGTTTTCGCGTAGGAAAAATGCTCCTGCAAAAGCCTGGCAAAACACCCAGCAAAAAATCTTCCAAACGAATTAAAAAAGGAGGAGAGATGCCTCTTTACGGCATCTGCTTGACTGCCTTTGCAATCTCCTGACCAAGCTTGAAGAACATCTCCTTGTCCTCAGCCTGCGGGCGGTAGGTAAACTCAACCGGCTCATGCCAGATTTCAATACCTGCCTTCTGCATCAGCTCGGTGATAACCTTCGGAGCTCCTCCCTTACCGCCGTTGGAACCGAATGCGAAACCAATCTTCTTCTGTGCCTGCTTGCCTGGTCTGATACCGGCAAGGTAGTACAGGAATCCTGCAACGGTCGGCAGCGGGTAGTCCTCAAGGGTTGGGGAACCGACGATGACTGCCTTGGAGTCTAAGATATCGCGGACAACATCAGAGCGGTGGACACCCTCGTATCTGCCGTCTTTGAGTAAATCGAACTTAACCTCGACACCCTCGGAGATTGCTCCCTCTGCGATGTACTGTGCGGCAGTGCCGGTGGAGTAGTGCATGGTGTCGTAGACGATGGTAATCTTGTTCTTGGAAACACCGTTTGCCCATGCAACATATGCGTTGATGATATCTGCTGCGTGGCTTCTCCAGATGATACCGTGGGATGGTGCAATCATCTCGATTGGGACACCAAGTTCAGTGACCTCACCGAGCTTCTTTAAGACCTTCGGGGAAAGCGGGACAATTAAGTTTGCAACGAACTTTGCTGCGTGCTCCATTGCCTCATCGATACCAAGCTCATCATCGAAGCGTGCACTGGATGCAATGTGCTGTCCGAACGCATCATTCGGGAAGAGCACTTTGTCTTCTCCAAGGTAGGTGAACATGGAGTCCGGCCAGTGGAGGAACGGTGCCTCGAGGAAGGTTAAGGTCTTGCCGCCGAGCTCAAGATTCTCTAAGTTCTTGATGGTGTGGATGTTCCAGTCCTTGGTATCGTAGTGGCGTGCAAAGCCCTTCTTTGCAACCTCGGTCATATAGATTGGGACGTTCGGGAGCTTCTTTGCCAGCATCGGCAGAGATCCGGAGTGGTCGATTTCGATATGGTTTGCAACGATATAGTCAATCTTCTCGAGCGGGATAACAGACTCGATACGCTCAATCATCTGCCACTCGTGTCCCGGATAGGTACCGTCGATTAAGGCAACCTTCTCTCCTAAAACAAGGTATGCGTTATAGGTGGTTCCAGGAAGAGTGTATCCATGGTAGTCTCTGATATTCCAGTCGATAGCGCCTACCCAGTAAACGCCTTCTTTAATCTTTACTGCCTGTAACATACTCATTTTGTTTGTCGTAACAGTGTTATATAGTCTTCTGTCGCGGCACACCCTGTCTTCATCCGTGAACTTCTTATTCTTGAGAGAGCAATATACATATGCCTTAACTCATAAGGAAGGAATGATTTAAAATGGATAAATACCGCTGTTTAATCTGTGGATATGTTTACGATCCGGAAAAGGGAGCAGGAATCATGTATCCGGCTGGAACTGAGTTCGAAGCACTTCCGGACACCTGGAAATGCCCGGTCTGCGCTGCAGGAAAAGCACAGTTCAAAAAGGTGTAAACCCGATGGCTGCCCGTGAGATTGTTGAGAATATCTACGCCGTCGGAACAATAAACTGGGATCTCCGGTATTTTGATGCAATTATGCCGACTCCGAGAGGAAGCAGTTATAATGCTTATCTTGTCAGGGGAACGGAAAAGGTTGCGTTAATTGATACCGGCGAGCCGAATGACGAAGCTGAGTTTATCACCAATCTCATGCGGCTTGATCAGAACTCGCTTGACTATATCGTCTGTCTCCACGGAGAGCAGGATCACTCAGGAATGCTTCCGCTGCTTCTTGATGTGTATCCGATGGCAAAAGTTGTGACCAATGAGGTCTGCAAGGGTCTCCTTGTCGAGATGCACAACCTCTATGAGATGGATGACCGTTTCATTATCGTTGGTCAGGATGATACGTTAGACTTAGGCGGAAAGACGCTGAAGTTCTATCTTGCCCCGTGGGTACACTGGCCGGACACGATGTTTGCAGAAGTGGTTGAGGATAAGGTGCTGTTTACCTCTGATTTCCTGGGAACCCACTATGCATCGGAGACGCTGTTCCAGAATGATGATCTTCCGGACTATCTCGAGGCGGCAAAGCGGTACTATTCTGCGATTATGATGCCGTTTAGAGGTTCGGTCCGCGAGTATCTGGAGTTAGTAAAGACTATTGATCCGAAGATTATCGCACCGTCTCACGGTCCTGTCTTACAGATGCCGGCAAAGATTGTCGACCTCTATGCTGACTGGGCATCTGAGACGCCGAAGAATAAGGTTGTTGTTGCGTATGTTTCGATGCACGGAAGCACGAAGCAGATGGTAAGTTTCCTGGTTGATGCATTAATCCAGAGAGGAATTCCGGTGAATCAGTACAATCTGCTCGATACTGATTCGGGAGTTCTGGGAAGCGCTATTGTTGATGCGGCAACGATTATTCTTGCAACGCCGACCGTTTTGTTCGGTCCGCACCCGGTTGCAGTGAATGCGGCATATCTTGTCCGCGCTCTGCGCCCGAAGACAAAGTATCTTGGTGTTATCGGTTCTTACGGATGGGGAACGAATGCGGTGAACTATCTGGCAGAGATGCTTGAGCCGGTTGGCGCTGAGATTCTGGAGCCCGTTTATATTAAAGGTCTGCCGGATGAGGAGACTATCTCTGATATCTATAAGCTTGCAGACACGATTGCTGAGAAGCATAAGGACCTTTAATTTTTTTCTTTTTTTTTTTGTTCTGTTTTTTTTTGTTTTTGTTGGGTGTATTGTCTGGTTTTTGTAGGGGAGTTTTTCCTACGCGAAATCAACACGAAAACCACGCGAAAAACGCGAAAAGATAAAAGACGCGAAAACTCGGCGAAAAACACGAAAATGGTTTTCGCGTTCAAAGCTTTGGAAATATTTGGAGAATGGTTTATGGGGGGGTTAGATGCGGGTTGTGGGTTGATTTTTGAATCCTATGTAAGTAGGATTTATGTAACTCATTAGCAATAAATTGTTGACATGGTGTTGACGATATGGGTGTTTCATTGGGTTTGCTCACGGCTTCAAGCGCATGAAAATTTAACGCTGATTACGCTGATGCAGGCTTCGCCTGCGCAGCTCGTCGCTGTCGCTCGTAAACTCGCGACCTGCTGTCGCAGCCGCTTTGGAGCTGCTTTTGGGATTGTTCCAAGATTTTGCG
>JAGARL010000283.1 GCA_017622255.1 Methanocorpusculum sp. | reverse complement strand
CACACCTCTTACTTTTTCTTCGTACGGACAACTCTCCGGAAAATTCTTCAATGCATTTTTTACTGCATACGCCGACGTATCCGTCCAGGTAATCACTTTGTATGCACCCCGTTCCGCTCCGGTCTGCGCTTCCGCCACCTGCTCTGCAGTAAGCAACCCCACCGTTAAGAAGCCTTCCGTTGTCAGAAGCATCTTCTGGGACTCATCGGAAATTCTCGTAAAGCCCAACCGGTCCATATACGGAAGCTGCTTTCCTGTAGCATCCACCTTCCAGTAATAGGGATTCCGCACAAACTCATAATAATTTCCCTTTACATCATCTGCCCCTTCTTCCTCCGAAAGCACATAAGGATTCAGCGTCGGCACGCCTTTTGTATTCCAAGCTTTTACTACGGTTTCCCGCAACATTTCCGCCACACTAGCGTATCCCATATCCGTGGCTTTCGCCTTTGCGGCGTCCTCACCCATATACTCCGGCAAAAGATTCACATGGTAGTGCTCCGGTGCAAAACAAATACCGCCCCGCTCCAGAAGCTGGCCCAAAAACTCCGGCTTTGATGCCGGGAATATCACTTCAAAGCTGTACGCATCCAGCTTTTTAAACACGGCACGCTCGGTCTTTGAACCGTTCTTTACGGTAAAACACTCCCATAAAGCCTCCCCGAAGGTCTCCGGCAAACACATTTCTTCATAGAAGAAAATACAGTCATCCGCCGTAAACAGCACTCCGTCCGACCAACGCATTCCCTCTCTGAGATTTATGGTGTACTTTGTAAAATCGGAATTTACCGTATATGATTTTGCAATATTCGGCGCAATCGTGCCGTCTTCGGCATAGCAAAACAATCCCTCCGAAACCAGCGCCCCGGTTAACGTATCCGCATTCTCTGTCGCAAACTGTACATCCTCACCGTATACTCCCGGTGTCCCTCTGTCCGCTATCACGACATTCTCACTTTTCGGAAGGCGTTTCTCTACCGCCGGCAGTTCTCTCGCTTCTACCAGCTTCTGTAACATCGCAGCCTCCGTATACGTCGTAAAGGTTCCCACCGGTTTGTTTATATCATCTCCCTGCGCCTGCTCACCGCCCTGCAAGTCTCCGACCCCCGGCGTCAGGGTAGTCCCCTCCGGTAACTCGGTCACTTCGTCTTTACAGCCGGAAAAAGCACACAGCATGGCAGCCGCAAATACCATTGCCGCAAAGCCTCTCTTATACTTTCTTCTCATTCCTGCCTCCTACCGTAATCCTTTCTGCTATAACTCAGTATACAGTATACCACATTTTTTCCCAAATGTCCTCTTTTTTGAGTTCAATTGCAAAAAGAAGTGTCCCAAAAGCCCATAGGGCTCTTAGGACACCTTATCTTTACACTTTTCGTTAGTAACGGAATGCCTGTAATGCTTCCTGAAGCTTTCTTGCTTCGTCGTTTAAGACTGTGGACGCATCCGACAAATCCTCTACCGCCTTCAACTGAAGGTCTACCATATTCTGCACTTCCTCGGACGCCGCGGAGGTCTCCTCGGATACTGCGGAAATACTGCTGATTGCGTCTACCGTTACATTCTGTGCTTCACTGATGCTCTCTACGCCATTAGAGATATTTGCCAGACGTGCCGTCATTTCTTCTACGTTCTCACCGATGTTCTTAAACAGGGAAATCGCATTCTTTAACGCTACGCTCTGGGAAGCAACGATTTCTTCCGCCTGTGCCACCGTCTGAGCGGTACCTTCCGTCTGTGCCTTAATACCGTTTACGATACCCGCAATCTCATTCGCCGCCTCAACCGACTGCTCTGCAAGTCTTCGTATCTCATCCGCAACAACCGCAAATCCGCGACCAGCCTCACCGGCACGGGCTGCTTCGATGGAAGCATTAAGGGAAAGAAGATTGGTCTGCTCCGCAATGTCGTTAATAACACCGATAATCTTTCCGATGGAAAGAGACTCTTCCGCAAGAGCATCCATATCCACGGTAATCCGCTTTGTAATGGAAGCGGTTTCTTCTCCCTTGGTTTCCAGAACGCCGATTGCTTCCATACCGTTTTCTACGGCTGTCTTTGCACTCTTTGCAAGTTCATCAATCGCAATCGCATCTGCCTTAACCTCGTTGATACGTTCACCGAGCTCCTCACTCTGGATCAGACAGCGTTCGGAATCTTCCGCCTGCTGCACAATACCGTTTCGAATCTCCATAATGGAAGTCGTAATATTCTGGGTTGCCGTTAACAGCTTCGCGGAAGTATCATCCACACCCGCTGCGGAGCTACCTACATTGTCCGCCGCCACGGAAGTCTGCTCTACCATACCCTTCATGTTGGTAACGGTCTTGTTTGCACATGCAACCAATGCACCGAATTCATCTCTGCGCTTTGTCTTCATCTTCGCCGTCAGGTCACCTCTTGCCACCTTATCAAGGCCTGCCATGGT
>JAGARL010000282.1 GCA_017622255.1 Methanocorpusculum sp. | reverse complement strand
CGGATTTTCTCTTCATGTCCCGACGGACGCGGGATTTTTGCAATCTCTTCAAAGTATTCCAGTGCAGACGGCATGCAGTTGTTATGTTTTGAGGAACTTGTTTATTAAGAATGCTGTACAATAAAGATGTATGAAAGTATTAGGTCTTGTTTCATCTCCAAGAAAAGGCGGAAACGGTCACACCTTAGTCGAGAATATTTTAGCAGGCGCTGCAGAGAACGGTGCGGAAACTGAACTCATCCGCTTAACTGATGTAGAAATCAAGCCGTGCCTTGACTGCGGATTCTGCAAGAAGGAGGGAAACACCACCTGTATGCAGAAGGATGCCATGGCAGACATCTACGCAAAACTCGAGGCGGCAGATGCTGTTGTCTTCGGCATGCCGATTTACTACGGACGCCCGAATGCACCGTTCCTCGGATTCATTGACCGCATGTACGCAATGGCAAACCCGGACTTCTCCCCGCGTCTTCCAAAGGACAAGAAGTTTGCAACCGTTATCACCCTTGGCGGCGGCGGACTCGATGTTGTCGAGCAGAACCATGCAACCCTCGCTGGAATCTTCGGCGGCATGTTCGGCTGGAAGGATGAAGGCTTCCTCTGGAAGAACATGATGCACGACAGAAAGGCAGTTGCCGGAAACCCGGAGGCAATTGCTGAGGCAAAGGCATTCGGTAAAAAATTAACCGAATAAATCCTACTCTTTTTTAAGTCTCGCCTCCAAACGTGAGACATATATACCTCTGCAGACTACTATCATAGTATGAGTGAACTGCGTTTATCGCCGCGGCAGTATATTATTGCAATCACCGTGGCTATCGCCTGTTTCCTTCCGCCGTTTATCGGTGAGGCGACAAACATCGCCCTTCCAAACATGCTCAGCGGTCTGGGGTTATCACTTGGTCCTGACTACTGGTCGCTCTACGGATGGGTGCTTACCGTCTATCTTCTGACCTCAACAATTTTCCTGATTCCGGCAGCACGCTTAGCGGATAAGTTCAGTAAGAAGCTGTTCTTCTGTATCGGTGTTCTTCTGCTTGGATTCGGTTCTCTTGGTATCGGTTTTTCAACGACCGGCGAGATGGTCTTAATTATGCGGGCCATTGAGGGAATCGGAAATGCCCTGATGTTTGGGACTGCCGTTGCCCTGGTGGCTTCGGCGGTAAAAGTCGAGCTTCGCGGCACAGCTATTGGGGTGGCCATGACCGGCGTTTTCATGGGACAGCTTGCAGGTCCGCTGCTTGCAGGAGCGCTCACTGATGTTGTCGGATGGCAGGCAGTGTATATTATTCTCTGCCCGATTGCCCTGATTTCCTTTATCTTAGCCCTTCCATTCATCCCGAAGGATGAGCCGACCGACAAAGGAAAGTATGACTGGATTGGTGCACTGCTTTTCATCGTCGGAATGGCGCTTGCCCTCTACGGATTCTCGAAGCAGCCGAACACCGATGCACTCGTCATGCTGATTGCCGGACTTGCCCTGCTTGGAATCTTCCTCTTCTACGAGACGAAGAATGCAAACCCGTTAATTCCGGTCCACTTAATTCTGCACAACCGGGCATTTACCTTCAACAACGGGGCAAACCTGCTCTACTATGTAGCAATTTATTCGATGGGCTCTCTGGTCTCCCTCTACATGACCAACGTCTGGGGAATCACCGACGCTCTTCCAAGAGCAATTATTGTAACGACGCAGGGTCTGATTCTGGTTCTGTTTACGATTGTTGCCGGAAAGTTCTATGACCATCTGCTCCCAAAGCCGCTGATGGCAGTCGGTGCCGTGCTGACGGTTGTCGGAGCGGCAGGATGCTTCATCGTTGGTTCTGCATCCACTGATCCGCTGTGGCTTGCCGCGGCAGTAATCTTTGCAAGTATTGCGGCCTTTGGCGTCGGTTCACTGATTCTGACAATCGTTGACCGCGTGATGAAGAATGCCCCGCCGAAGATTGCAACGACCACCGGCCTGGTGATTATCACGCTCGGTATGATTGTGCTTCTGACCTGCGGAGAAAATGTGGCTATCTGGAGTATGATTGCGGTTCAGGCACTGTTTGGTCTGGGAATTGCCATCTTTGTGACGCCAAACAGCACGGCAATTATGAACTCGGTTACTGCCGCTGAGTATGGTATGGCAT
>JAGARL010000281.1 GCA_017622255.1 Methanocorpusculum sp. | reverse complement strand
GTTTGTTGGAGTACACAGAGGTTGGAACAACCATCTCGCGGTTGACAATCATGGTTCCGGCAGGCTTTAAGAAGTGGCGGTAGCGCAGTGCCTCTAAGACATCGAAGGCGATTAAGAGGTCTGCAGTTCCCGGAGCGATTAAGGAGCCGAACTTTCCGTCAATTCTGATGTGAGTCTCAACAGAACCTCCTCTCTGGGACATTCCGTGGGTTTCTGCTCCTCTTACATGGCGTCCCTCAAGAACACAGGCATCTCCTAAGACATTGGATGCGAGAATGATTCCCTGACCGCCGATTCCAACGATTAAACAGTCGTAACTCTTCTTCATGAGCGTGCACCTCCTCTGTGGATTGCCCCTGCAGGACAGATGTCAGCACAGACACCGCATCCGGTACAAAGGGATGTTGTGCGGGCAGCGCCGTTTTCATCGGTCTCAAGTGCCGGACAGCCGTATCTGATGCAGGCTCCGCATTTGAGACAGCGGTCGGAATCGACAACATAGCGGGAGCGCTTGATGCCGAGGCGCTTGTTCATGATAACACACGGCTGTTTGGCGATGATGACCTTGACGCCTTCTCTCTCCTTTGCCTCTTTGAGGACTGCTAAGAGGTGGGTTAAGTCATACGGGTCAACGGCTTCGACGAACTTGACACCGCAGGCGCGGGCAATCTCTTCTAAGGAAACCTTTGGAGACTCAACACCGCAGGCGGTCATTCCGGTGTTCGGGTTCGGCTGGTGACCGGTCATAGCCGTGATTCTGTTGTCTAAGATGATGACTGTCTGGTTTGCGTTGTTGTAGACGGCGTTGATTAATCCGTTGACTCCGGTGTGCAGGAAGGTGGAATCTCCAATAGTGGAGACAACTTCTGCGCCTTCGACGGAGTGGGCGATTCCGGAACCGACGGTAATGGAGGCACCCATACAGATGGTGGTGTCTACTGCGCCGAGCTGGAGACCTAAGGTGTAGCATCCGATGTCAGACGGGAAGATGCCGTCTTTGAAAACCTTCTTCATTGCGTAGAAGACCGAGCGGTGCAGACATCCCGGACAGAGAATTGCCGGTCTTGCCGGAACTTCTGCCGGAACCGGAGACTCCGGGTAGGTGTTTTCTGCAAATCCGACTGCGGCAAGGGCTTTTGCAACAAGGGCAGTGGAGAACTCGCCTTCGTGCGGAAGCGTTCCGTCAAGCTTTCCGTGAACGGCAGCACCGTTTGCGGCGGCAAGGACTGCCTCTTCGATAACCGGCATGAGTTCTTCGACGACGAGAATTTCTTCGTGCTGTGCGACAACTTCTGCAAGCCACTTGCGGTCAATCGGGTATGCGCCGATTTTTACAAAGGAGATGTCTTCAGGAAGGATTTCTTCTACATAGGATGCAGAGATACCGCCGGCGATGACTGCCTTTTTGCCGCGGATTTCTGCGCGGTTATATCCGGCGTCAACTAAATATTTTGCAACGCCGTCCTGCTTTTTCGTAAGCTCCACATGCAGCGGTCTGGTGTGTGCAGGGACAACAACATACTGCTTCGGGTTCTTCTCGAATGCACCTTTGCGCTCTGAAGGCATTGGTGTTCCAAGTTCCACATCACTCTTGGAGTGGCAGATACGGGTTGTCGGGCGGAAGAGAACCG
>JAGARL010000280.1 GCA_017622255.1 Methanocorpusculum sp. | reverse complement strand
TTCTCGCGGAAGGAGCGGTTGAGTCCGGTCTTTAAATCCTTGACAAAGACGGTGTCTTTGTTCTGGCGGAGAATCTGGAAGTATCCCTTCTCACGGAAGATGACATCGCCTTTGGCGAAATGCGGCAGGCGAAGCGAGTAGGTAACACGATAGAGACGAATACCGTTCTTTTCTCCAATGAGTTTCGGATGCGTGGTGTAGCTTCCGCCGAGAGCGCCGACGATATCGTGGGCAATGGCTGTTCCGATAGCCTGCGAACTGTAGGTGATGTCCACTCCGTCCTTGGTCTCCTCAACATCGGAGACAAAGGAGAGGCGATCGCCTGCATTCTGCATCTGGTCTTCAATCTGGTAGGCAATCTCGCCTGCCCGGCGAATCTCAAAGGCGGTCGGCTTTCTGCCGTTGGCTCTGACCTGGATGACGCCTTCGTAGTAGCTTCCCATGATTCTGCTGCAGCGGTCACACTGCTCATGAATCCAGACAAACTTGACTTTGGCGGTGTGTTCAACCGGAACTCCATAGAGTTCGCCAATCACTAAGATGGTCGCAAGCGAGCGGTTGCTGCTGGTGTCTCTGATGCTGATGGACTTCTGGACGTTTTTCACATCCGGGTGGACTTTGATGGATGTTTCAACTAACGTGTAGCTTAAGTCCTCGCGGGTGATTGCGGAGTCGGACCACATACCAGAGGTTTGACCGAGTCACAGGAGGGGCAGATGGTGCATTCAATCCGCGGCGGGATTTCTATCCAGACGAGGTCTTTGGCTTTGCATTTTCCGCAGAGTTCTCCATTGTCGCTTGGAGCTCCGCATTTGGGGCAGAATCCTTGAGTGAGGCTCATTCTTATACTCCGTATATTTGTGCGTGGGGGATGTCTCCAATTAAGATGATGGTCTCTTTGTCGATGATGCCGGCTTTCAGAGCAGCCGCACAGACTTTTTCTCCGATGATGTTTGCGTTTGCGGCAGACCGTAAGGCGCAGACGATTTCCTCTTCGGAAGCGGTTTCTGTTCCGTAGAAGGATTCGTCAACGACGATATCGCATTGCGGGCAGGTTAGGGTTTTTCCGATTAAGTCTGCATCACATGCGGCAACGATGGTATCACAGCCGGATATTTTGTGTATTTTGAGATGCATAATTGTGTAATATATTTGGCGTGGAAGGGTATATTTCTGTGGGAGGGAGGGGCGTTATTCATGTTTATCTCATTTTGATTTTCGTTGATTCGCGTGCCCTTTTCCCTAAGACGCAGTTTGAAGAATACAAACACACGAATCCACACGAATCAGATGTCTAACACATTTCTCATTCTTCAGTCGCTCGGTGCTCATCGCACCTCCACTAATTACGCAACACTATCGTATTGCTCAGGCGTGTTTTCTGAAATGAATGTTTGAAAAAAGTCTCTGTAAAATTTGGGTGATTTGTCTTCCCTGCAAGAGGGAAAACAAATCTGTCTTTCTCTTCAGCTTAGAGCTGCTTCTTCTTCAGAAGAATTTACTCGCGGCGGAGGAGG
>JAGARL010000279.1 GCA_017622255.1 Methanocorpusculum sp. | reverse complement strand
CCCGCCGGGAAATTTCGGCGAAGGACAGCTTGGCGGAAACGATTATGAGCTGGGAATGACCTCGCCTGCCTGGATGAAGGCAGTGCTCTGCAATCACGCAAAGTTCGTACCGGAAGGATACCGCGTCTCCTACGAGATTACCCATCACGGCCCGACTGATTTTCCTGCCCCAACCTTCTTTGTCGAAGTGGGAAGTACCGAGAAGGAATGGAACGACGAAAAAGCATACACAGCGGCCGCAAAAAGCGTGCTGTATGCAAAGCCTGCTGCCGACACCATCCCGATTATCGGATTCGGCGGAACGCACTATGCAGTGCGCCAGAGTGTAATCGGTCAGGAGACCAGAGGAGCGCTCGGGCACATGATGCACACGCGCGATGTGGGCGCCGTCAAGCCGGAGATGGTTTTGCAGATGGCAGAAAAATCCGGCGACGCGGTTGCCGCGCATGTGGACAGAAAGGCGCTTTCCAAGCCGGAGATAGCACATCTCACCGGCATCTTAGATGCGCTCGGCATCCCGGAAATCACCGAAGGAGACCTCATAAAACTCAACTCCATGTCGTATGAAGCATGGAAAAAATACTCCGCTGCGGCTGACAAAATCGAAAAAGGCCTCAAAATATTCCCGCACGGTGAAATCGCAGACGGAGAGCCCGCAGTAATTTCCCTTCCGGAAGACTTCTTCTCCGCGGCATTTGGAAAAGACAGCGCGCCGTTTCTCTCTTTCCTCGATGAGACCGGCGGCGTGTTTCATGTAACCGGCCAGGGAGGAAAACTGATGCCGGCAGTCCTTGCGGATGCCAAAAACCGTCGAAGTGTATCAGGTGGATTAATAGCTTTATCCGTCCAACAAATTACACGTACACAGGATTGTGTGGTAGATGAAGATATCATTACCATCAACCGCCGGCAGTTCGATGCCAGACTCGCGCGCACGTTAGGCATCCCGTCAGGCCCCCTCTTCGGCAAACTGAGCCGCGGAGAAACGGTCACTCTTCCAGACGGCAGAACCATAACGCCGGACGAAGTTATGATGGTCACCCAGACATCTATCCGAATCCCGGGATTGGAGAATTAACTCATGAGATCAATCGTTGAAGAAGCACTTTCACGCAAGCGGTTCGAAGATGTCGTTCGCGACAATTCGTCGATTTCGGCAATCTACGATGCAGAAGCTGAAATGGAGCTTGGAGGAGAAAAGAAAGAGACCGCTCCGGCATACGTTCCGGAAGAGAAGCCGACTCCGCGCCCGTGGCCGGAAGTTCAGGTAAAACGCCCGGTCGAAGAACAGAAACCGCTCTTTTCCATTCCGGAAGAGAAGCCGGAGGTTGACTTATCCAGCCAGTATAAGTACGCAGCACCAAAGGCTGTCACCCCGACTGACGATGACGACGAGTTCGATGAAATCTTAAACGCCTTAAAGACGAAGATTACCGTCATCGGCTGTGGTGGAGGAGGATCCAACACCGTTGCCCGCATCTATCAGGAAGGAATCGAAGGTGCAGACATCTATGCATTAAACACTGATGCACAGCACTTATCCACCCTGCGCGGCAGAGTCGGCAAGCGTATCTTAATCGGACGCCAGACCACCAAAGGTCTTGGAGCAGGTGCTATCCCACAGCGCGGAGAAGAGGCAGCTATCGAGTCCGAAGACCAGATCAGACAGGTCCTCTCCGGAAGCAACATGGTATTCGTTACCGCAGGTCTTGGCGGAGGCACCGGAACAGGTTCTGCCCCTATCGTTGCAAAGGTTGCAAAGGAAATCGGCGCATTAACCATCGCTATCGTTACCTTACCGTTCACCAGTGAAAGCGCAACCCGTATGGAAAACGCAGAAATCGGTCTCGAGCGTCTGCGCGAGGTAGCAGATACGGTTATCGTCATCCCGAACGACAGAATCTTAGAAGTCGTCCCGCGCCTCCCGCTTGCACAGGCATTCAAGGTTTCTGATGAAGTCTTAATGCGTGCTGTTAAGGGAATCACCGAGCTTATCACCCTTCCGGGATTAGTCAACCTCGACTTCGCCGATGTCAGAACTGTCATGGAGCAGGGAGGCATCGCCATGATTGGAGTCGGCGAATCCGATTCCGAGGACAAAGCAAGCGATTCCATCAAGAAAGCACTGCGCTCCCCGCTGCTGGATGTTGACATCACCGGCGCTACTGCAGCCTTAATCAACGTTATCGGCGGACCGGATATGACCATGTCCGAAGCAGAAGGTGTTGTACAGGAAGTTTACCAGAGAATTGATCCTGGAGCACGCATCATCTGGGGTGTTCAGATTGACCCGGAGATGGAAGGCAGAATGCGCACCATGATTATCGTGACCGGCGTTCAGTCCCCACAGATTTATGGCAAGCAAGAACAAACATATACGGCATCACAGTCGCAGGTTCAGCGTTCCAAGTTTGAGATTGACTTCCTGAGATGAGGTAAATACATGCCAGTTAAATCAAATAATACGAAAGCAAAGAAGGGAGCTGAAGAAAAGAAGGCAGCCCCGAAAGTGCAGATGCCGGAAATCACCAAGGAGAGCGTTCTTGAGTTCTTCAGAAAATACATCCGCGTCTTAAAGCTCGCCCGCACTCCGACAAAGTCCGAGTTCTGGAAAATCTCAGCAGTTTCCGCCCTTGGTATCGCCGTAATCGGTGTCCTCGGCTTCCTTATCTACCTGCTGTTCGAATATCTCCTCCCGTAACCGAAACATGACCGCCTCAGAGTTTGGAAACCACTACTATATTATCAAGACGACCAACAAGCACGAGAGAACCGTTGCAGACAACATCCGTGAGGCTATCGAAAACGAGATGACGGATGTTGTTGTCACCTCCGTCATCGTTCCAGAAGATATCAAAGGCTACGTGTTTGTTGAGAGTCCTGAAGAGCACGCAAGAATTGAGGAGCTTGTCGAAACAATCGCACACGCAAGGGTTGTACTGAAAAGCGAAACCTCAATGGAAGAGATTAAGCACTTCCTCGTCCCGAAGCCGGTCGTCTCCGGTATTGACGAGGGAACAATCGTTGAACTTATCGCAGGACCGTTCAAGGGTGAGAAGGCTGTTGTCAAGCGCGTTGACCACACCAAAGAGGAAATCACTGTTGAACTGTACGAATCCATCGTTCCAATCCCGATTACTGTCCGCGGAGATAATGTCCGCGTAATCGATAAAAACCAGGAGTAAAACTCCTATCCTTTAATTTTAATGCTCGCATATATTGTCTGGGCACTTTGCGGCTGCATCTTTTTT
>JAGARL010000278.1 GCA_017622255.1 Methanocorpusculum sp. | reverse complement strand
TCGACAATTTCACATGTTGAAGGGCTTCGACTGCAATTTCTTGGCATAGATATTACAAATGCCTATGGCGAATCAATTTTGTATCAGTTGCAAATGACCGAGGTAAACAATAACGGATTGATTAACAGTTTTAATGATGCAGCAATAAGACTTTTTAATATAGCGGCCCGCGCTCTTTATAACATCTTACAGCTAAGACCAGCGCGGGAACATCCTCACAAAAACCAAAGTTTACGATGACACATCATTTCCTGTGGAAACTACGAACTTTAGTTATGACAACTCTGGAGTGCGGTGAAATAGTGACCAGTGTTTTTCGGAGTGCTATCTAGGGAACTTAATTCTCTCTTTTGTAAATCGCCCAAGTAGGGTAAAATAGGGGTGCAAAAGAAAAGCCCTGTAAAGGCAAACTTCGAGTTAGAAAGTGAGACCCAGTATGGACTCTATTGTAAAAGACCCGGTCTATGTCACCGGTCACCAGAACCCGGACACCGACTCCATTGTGTCCGCTATCGCCTATGCGGCGCTGCGCAACGCGCTCGGCGACCGGGAATATGTGGCGGCCCGCCTCGGTAACGTGTCCGATGAGACCCAGCGGGTGCTCGACAAGTTCGACGCGGAGCCGCCGGTGCTCATCTCGAACGTCCGCACCCAGGTGCGGGACCTCGTCTTCGACACCCCGCCCGCCATGGACCGCAGCGTTACCATCTTCCACGCATGGGAGACCATGAAGCAGGGCGACGGCGCCCCCTCGGTCATCCCGGTCGTGGAGGACGACGGCAGTCTTTACGGCATGCTCACCACCGGAGACATTGCCACTCACAGCATGAAAAACGTGGACGCACCCCATGTGGACAACGTCCCCGTCTACAACCTGCTCTCCGTTCTCGAGGGGCAGATCGTCAACCAGCCCGCGGGCATTCCTGAGGAACTCTCGGGCGATGTGATCATCGCCGTCCCCACTGCCCATGAAGGCATGCTGTTCAACAACCCGAACAGCATCGTCGTCTGCGGCCAGCAGGCGGACATGGTCCGCCATGCGCTGGACATCGGCGTGAAGGCCGTGGTCATCTGCCAGGCAGATGTCTCGGAGGAATTCCGCAACGATACGTCTGAGACGTTGATCATTACATCGCCGCTGTCGGCCTACCGGACCGCGCGGATGATCAACCTGGCGCTGCCGGTCGACCGCATCTGCGCCGCCGAGAACCTCAAGGTCTTCCACCTCGACGACTACCTCGACGACGTAAAGGACGTGCTCTTGAACTCCCGGTACCGCGCGTACCCCATCCTCGATGAGAACGACAAGGTCGTCGGGACCATGGGCCGGTACCACATGATCCGCCCGAAGCGCAAACGCGTCGTGCTCGTGGACCACAACGAACTGTCTCAGACGGTGCCCGGGCTCAGCGAAGCGGAAGTGCTCGGCATCATCGACCACCACCGTCTCGCGGACATCCAGACCACCGGACCCATCTTCTTCCGCAACGAAGTGCTGGGCTCCACCGCCACCATCATCTCCGGCATGTACCAGGAGAAGGGCATTATGCCGTCCAAGAAGATCGCGGGACTCCTGTGTTCCGCTATCATCTCGGACACGGTCATGTTCAAATCGCCCACCTGTACACCGCATGACAAGGTCATCGCGGAGCGCATGGCCCGCATTGCCGAGGTCACGCTCGAGGAAGTGGGGAACACGGTCTTTGCCGGCGCGGACCTCAGCAAGCCGGTCGACGAGCTGATCTTCACCGACTTCAAGGAGTTCCTGATTGCGGACCACAAGCTCGGCATCGGGCAGGTCACGTGCCTCAACTCGGACGAGCTCCTGAGCCTTCGGGACGAGATGCTCGCGGCCATGCAGGCGCGCAAAGGGGACCGCGGTTACGACTACATCCTCATCATGCTGACCGACGTCCTGAAAGAGGGCACCGAGCTTCTCTACATCGGCGACGACCAGACCATTACGAACGCATACGGCCAGCCGGCAGCGAACAACGCCGTCTTCCTGCCGCACGTCATGAGCCGCAAGAAACAGATCGTCCCCCGGCTGTCTGAGCTGTGGGGCTAAGATTCAACAGGGGGGGTGACCGTATGCCGGCAACCTGTGATGTCTGTTTTCGACATTGTGAGCTCAGCGGGAACCAGCTCGGCTTCTGCCGGGCGCGAAAGTGCCTGGACCGCCGGGTCGTGAGCGACGCGTACGGTAAAGTGACCGCGTTGCAGCTGGACCCGATCGAAAAGAAACCACTGGCACGGTTCCAGCCCGGGAGCATGATCCTCTCGGTCGGCAGCTATGGCTGCAACCTGCGCTGCCCGTTCTGCCAGAACCATGAGATCGCCCAGGCGGGGGACGACGACATCGGGTCGCAGTTCTACTCTCCGGACCAGCTCGTCGCTTTGGCGGAGAAACTGCAGCCGAAGGGGAACATCGGCATCGCGTTCACCTACAACGAGCCCCTCATCAACTACGAGTTCGTGCGGGACACGTTCAAAGCCTGCAAGGCGAAGGGCCTGAAAACGGTCCTCGTCAGCAACGGGACCGCAAAGCCGGAAGTCCTGCAGCAGGCCCTGCCCCTGACGGATGCCGTGAACTTTGACCTCAAAGCCTTCCGCAAAGAGACCTACCGCGATGTACTGAAGGGAGACCTCGAAACCGTCCAGTATGCTATCATGATGGCCGCGGACCGGTGTCATCTGGAACTGACGAACCTCGTCGTCCCCGGCATGAACGATGACGAAGAGGAGTTCCGGGAGATGGTACAGTGGATCGCCTCTCTGCAAAACGGGTGGGGCAACCGCATCCCGCTCCATGTCACCCGGTTTTTCCCCTGCTGGAAATACACGGACCGCCCGGCCACGGACCCGGCGCTCGTCTACCGCTTCGCGGACCTCGCCCGCGAGTACCTGCAATATGTATATGTCGGCAACTGCTGAACGAAAAAGACCTGAACGTGTTTCGCTCAGATCTTTTTCTTTTCGGTTACGGTTTCGTATACAGGTCTTTCAATTCGATTTTGATAATATCTTCCGGTACATCGCCCGCGAACCCGGAACGAGAGAAAAACGCATAGCGGTAGCAGTTCAGACCGGTCGCGTTGACCTGTTCGATTTCTTCCCGGACCATTTCGGCTGTGACAGGGGCTTTGCGGAACTTGACTTCATAGAACGTATACCCCCGGTCGTCCTCTGTGACAACATCGAACTCGCCGTTCCTGCGTTCCGCAGGGAGGTCGTAATAATACTTGCCGATGGCCCAGAACGGCTCCTCCGGATTGCCGGTGCGATTCTGCCGGATGAGGTACTGTTTGCAGATGACCTCAAACTGCTTCGGAACGAACTGTTCCTCAAAGTCGCTCGCGATGTACCGGTCAAAAAACACATCCGGGTCCATGACCGCCCGCTGCGAGGAATAGCGGAACAGGTATTTATAGTGGAACAGTGTCATGTTATCGGCGATGTAGTAACCCGTTTTCCGTTTGTTGGAGGGGTCGTTGATGGGAGCCAGCTTCTCGACGACGCCCATTCTGGTCAATCGGTCGAGGACTGCGGAAAGTGCCGAGCTGCTTTCAATGTGTGACTGTGAAAGAATATCGGAAAAACGGGATTTCCCTTTGGCAATTGCGGAAAAGGCTTCATTTGCATTTTCCAGTTTGGACAGTTCTCCCTGGAGGTAGATGTCGACTTCGTTTTCCAGCGTGGCTCCACGTTTGACCAGGAGATCGATCAGGTTTTGACGCACCGATTTTTTCTCGGAGATCATCTGATTATAGTAAGGGATGCCGCCGAACACGCTGTAGAGACGAACTTTGTCCTCTGGTGAAAAGGAAGGGTAGAACAGAGAAGATTCAAAGTAGTCCATTGGCTGAAGATCGATTTTGACATCGGCTCGTCCGTAAAGGGGATTGTCATAGCTCATCAGCTGTTTCATGGTTTCTATGTAGGAGCCGCTCAAAAACAGTTTCAAGGAAGAGGTGTTCCGATAGGTATCGATCAGGACTTGCAGCTCGCTGTCACACCCGGCGACAACGTTCCGAAGGAAAGGGTACTCATCGATGATGACAATGAGGGGCTCCGTGGTTGCCTGTTCAAACAGAAACTTTAATGCAAGAGGAAAGCTCGAGAAGCTGAGCCCCGGTATTCCAAAAACGTCTGAAATGATCTCCGAGAGAGCCTCTGTGTTGCTGGCTTCGGAGGATTCTCTGCATTCATAGTAAATACCGCGGAGGCCGCTGTCGTGCATTGCCTTCTGCAAAAGCTCGGTTTTCCCGACGCGCCGTCGCCCATAGAGCAGCGCGACCGACTGGTCCCTGGTATTCAGCATGTCCCGAATGCGGGTCAGTTCCTCTTTTCTTCCGATAAAGTTCATAAAGGCACCTCGGTTCGTTCGGCGATTTAGTCAAAAGCATTTTAGTCAAACACGATTTACTAAAATTCATTTGACTAAATGTTATCACAGATCCAGATAGAAGTCAACGCGGCTCCCGGCATCTGCCAAAACTTTATTGCTGCCCGCCGTGAAGCGGTCGGCTGGAAGCTGTAAGCGTCCCTCCGGATTACGGAGAACAGAAAAAGACCTGAGCATCCTTGTGACGCTCAGGTCTTTTGGTTTCCTGTTGAGTTGTTTGGTTCAGTAGGCTTTTCAGGTTATTTCGTCGTGGTGATGAACTCGGTGACGATGCCGTAGTGGTCGAAGACCTTGATGAGGTCGATGACCTCCTGCTTCTTGGCTTCTTCCTCAGCCTTTTTCTTGGCTTCGGCTTCGGCCTTCTTGATCTCTTCATCGCGGTCTTTGTAAGTCGGCCAGTAAGAGCTTCTGGCGACAGAGCCGCGCTGGGAGGAACGGCTGCCCTTGTTGGCAGGACGTTCGAAGTCATAGCAGAAACGGTAACCGGCGTTGTAGGCACCGTCTGCGGAGTCGGAGACGCTCTTGAGCGTGTTCAGGACGCCGGAGTAGGCGCCGCGCAGCTCATGCATGAGGAAGGCGACCTGGCCTTCGACGGAGTTGCTGGAGTAGCCGTTGTTCTTGCAGAAGCTGAACAGGTTGGAACGGCGGCCGCCGGTCCACTGGCAGAGGCCGTAGGCACCGGAGGTGCTGCCGGCAGAGGGGTTGAAGTTCGACTCTTTTTCAATGTTGGCCATGACGCCGCAGGCTGCAGCAGAGGAGAGGCCGTTCTTGACGAGTGCGGTATAGACTTTGTCTTTGTTGCTGGTGGCTGCGAAGGACGGGACCATGCAGAGGACCATCGTCGCGAGCACCAGAGCCATACTAAACAGGATTTTCAGTTTACGCATATTTCATGCTCCTTTCACAGGGTGTTTTGCGCCATGTGTTTGGTTCATGGATCTATGCTTCTCTTTACTTTTTGCATTTGGGTTACTGTCTGAAAACGCGGCCGTGGTTAACAAGAGAGAAGCTGGATAGTGAAGTGTTGTATCTTTTGCATAAATTTGCGGGCCGTGTTTTGTGCAAAACACCATCTGACGGGAAGGGAGTTTACCATGCGACCGGGGGTGGGTCAATGTGAAATGTGCAAGAGCATTTGTTCGAAAAGTTGTTTGGTTTTTGGAGGGTTGCAATACAATCTGACAGATATTTGGCGATTGACCGATATATTTTAAGGTAAAATTCGGCAAAAAATGCCCGTTTCGGCTGACCTTTTTGGAGCCAAACGGGCTGGCAGGAGCAGACAAATCGCACCCATTCTATTACTATATAGTGTAGTTAGCTTATGCTAATTAACGCATTTGCTGATAAAAACGTCATCAGGAGAGTGAATACACATGTCAAAGCTTATGCCAACAAAATGGAGCGGGAAAGAAATCGGCGTCACCATCGGGTACGCGGTCCTCAGAAAACCGCTCACGAAGTACGGCATGCTGAAAGGCGCAGCCCCTGTCGAAGCTCCGAAAGAAGCATAACCAAAAGCAACACGCGAAAGCGTTTGCCGCATAACACAAGAAGGACCTGCTCCCGACGGGGAACAGGTCCTTCTTCTATACTATTATAATATAGCGTTCTTTTTGTATTCGAGGGGCGAATTATCGAACATGAAATAGAGCCAGATACAATTCGAATTGGCTCTAAAATAGAAAAAATAACGATAATAGAACCAAATGCGTTGACAAATGGATGTATTTTTGCTATTGTGTAGGCTGAAAAGGAGTGTATGAGCATGACGGAGGCATATCGCGCAAACTATTTGCCACTTGATAAAGGAGCAATAGATCAATCATATTTTATGGAAGAACTAATTGATGCTACTGCCAAACTCGAAGTTTATAAAGAAAAAATCAAAGACAGCAAAATCGACAGTGCATGGTTTATGCCGACTTTGCAACAAAAAGAAGCGCTCGCGTCCTCCCAGTTAGAGGGAACACAAGCGACTCTGGATGGTGTACTAGTGAACCAAATTTCTCCGAATGATCGCGATAAAAACTTGAATGAAGTCAAAAACTATTATTTGGCAACAATAAGAGGTCTTGAAATATTAAGTAAAGAGAAATTCTCAGATGATTTCTTTTTTAATATTCATAATGTGTTGATGCAGGGGAATGTTCGAAAGCCCTCTTGTGTTGGGGAATATCGAACCGAGCAAAACTATATCGGCAAAAACGACAAAACGCATGCGATCACATTTGTTCCCCCTGTTCCGGAAGATGTCCCAGCATTGATGAACAATTTGATCGACTATATGAACAGTACGGATGATACGTATCGCCCTCTTGTTCGAACAGCCATCATTCATGCTCAATTCGAAACCATTCATCCTTTTATGGATGGAAACGGTCGCGTGGGCAGGATGCTTATTCCAATGTATTTGTTTTCACAAAACCAAATTGAACTGCCATGTTTCTTTATTAGCGAAGCCCTGGAGCGAGATAAACTTCAATACTACATTCTCCTTAACAATATCAGAATACAAGGAGACTGGAATGAATGGATAAAATTCTTCCTGACAACAGTAATAAAACAGTGTGACAAGTATATTCAAATTATTTCAGAGATCAATGATCTTTATAGCAAAGATAAGGAAAAAGCATGTAATATCTCGCGTTCATCAAACATGGTAGATGTTATCGATGCTCTTTACCAGTATCCAATTACAACAGCGAAACAGATTTCTGAAGTGACAAATATACCCACAACCAGCGTGAACCGCTATTTAGGGCAACTCGTAGAAAGCAAACTACTGTTTACGGACACAAAAGGAAGAAACAGGACGTACTTCTACTTAGGGCTTCTTAGTATCATTCGCGCTTAGTTGCTTTATTAGAAAAGGAGGCGAGGCCTTTGTTAGAATAAAAAGAAAAAGCATATCGAACGTTGCTGCAACAACAGACGAAATGCTTTTCACAAGGTTGGATATGCTATGATACCCAACAGATGCAATGTCATTATAGCATATCCAGATTCGCATGTCGATGTGACACATCGACAAATTTATCTATTGGCGCTTAGAGCGCAGAAAGGATATCTTAATGACAAATTTATTTTATGATGGATTCAATTCCAAACTGATCGAGACAGCCTTTTTTGAAGGCGATTTAGAGATACCAAAGTTAGCACGGCCAAAAGAATGGATCATACCAACTGTGGCAGTACCGTTCTCAAAAAGGGATAGGCTAAATGATTCTTCGTCAGAGATGCTGGTTTTTTATGAGCAAGACCCCGTCTTTCGCCATTTGGTCAGCACACCGCAAGCATATGATGACGAATTGAAAACAATTAAAATCTTGTCGACTCCAGACTGCTCTCTATATAGGGACATGCCTTTATGGGAACAAATCGCCAATATTGGCGTTAGTCGTTCTGTAGGGTATTACTGGCAACAAAAGGAAAAGTATGTGATTCCCAATGTGCGATGGGGCGATGAGAGAACATATACCAAACAGGTGTTTGATGCTGCCCCTGCATTTTGTGGTATTCCCAAAAATAGCATTGTTTCGATTGGAACCTACGGGTGTAGCCGAAAACGAGAAGATAAATACTATTTGGAGGCCGGCCTCGATGCCATGCTTATGGAGCTGGCTCCGGTTCATGTTATTGTATACGGTTCCTACAACCCCAAAATATTCAATCAGTACGAAAAGTACACGAAGTTTCACCATCTGCCGGATTGGACGACTTATGTCCATAACAGAAAGCGGGTGGTATGATATGGGGACCAGCAAGAATGGCCGATATCTAAATACAAAAGGTTCCGCGAGAAGTGTCAGTGATTTCGCGCTGGTACACTCCAACGAAGGGCGTTATACAAAGCCTTCCCAAAAAGGTGAAAGAATCCGACTGGTGAGTGGAGGTCATGGTCAAACAGGAATGAACCAGCTCGACAAGTACGGCATTGCTTACAATATTGAGAAGACTTATTCAAACGGTGTTAGAGTGGGAAACATTCCAAACCATAAATATAAAAAGAAGCGAAACAGCATGGGACAGGTTTGGTTTCCAAAAACATGGAGTACAAAAGATATTCGCCGAGCAGGAGAACACGTTGCAGGATTGAAGGCTAATCGCCACAGCCCAGACGGCAAACCTGTGTTTGGTGTATATAAAGGTGTCCGAGTTGGAATAATTAGAAGGCATGGAATAATCGCAACGGTCTTTCCCGATGCGGACCAAAGCTCAGTTCTGAAGAAACGGAGGAAAAAACATGGATAAAGAAGCATTGAGAAACGTAATAGCCAGATTTCTGCAGCTTCATCCCGAAGATGACTTTGGAATCGAAGAATGCTGGTCCGAAATGACCGATATCCTCTCAAAAGACATTGATTCGACAATCGAGTTCTTCCAAAACGATTGTACTGATGAAGAGTTTTACTGGCTTAGTTCTGTATTTGAAGATGTTGCAGAAAAAACAAAGGCACCTGAATTGATTCCAGCGTTGCGAAACCGTTTATCAACCATTTTGGAAGAGAACTATCACCAAGATACTTTTCAAACAGAACATATGCGAAAATATATTGACTTTGCGACTTATGTGAAAGAGGTATCTATGGATATCGATTATGCAGAGGCTTGGATTGATGACAGCCAGCAACCATAACACAAGAAGGACCTGCTCCCGCAAGGGGACAGGTCCTTCTTCTATACTATTATAATATAGCGTTCTTTTTGTATTCGAGGGGCGATTCACCGAACATGCGCCTGAACGCCGCCGCAAACTTCGACTGGTTCTCGTACCCGACCTCGAGGGCGACGTCGAGCACCGAGAGGGCGCGGGTGTCCGGACTGCGGAGCAGCTCCGCGGCCCGTGCCATGCGGGCGTTCCGCTGGTACTTCGCGACACTGCAGTCGTAGACGCTCTGGAAGTAGCGCTTGAGACTCGACTCGCTGACGCCGAGTCTGACCGCCAGTTCCGGCAGGGTCCAGTCCCGGCGCAGGTCTTCCCGCAGGATGCACGCCGCCTGCTCCGCGACCCGCAGCTGTGTCGAGCGGAACATCGGCCGGTGGGTGGCGGTGAAGGGGGAGGCGTCGAACAGGAGCATCTGGAGGAGTCGGAGCGTCTGCGCGCGCAGGACCGCCAGCGTCTCCGGGGAGAAAGCCGGTGGTTCCGCGCCGAAGGGGTACATCGCCCACAGATCGGAGAGGAGAAGGCGAAACGCCTGCGGACAGGCGCCGATCTTCGTGCGGCCCCGGACGTCGTACCGTTTCGTGAAGGCCTGAAAGTCAAGACCGAACCAGTTTGGGATGTCGCTGTCAGCTCCGGTGCCCAGAGCCTCTTCCGCTGCCGAGGGGTCTATGAAGAACTCGAGCCCCTGGTAGTAGCCGTCCGGATAAAAGTAGTCCTCGGTCGCGAACTGACCGGAGAGGGAGAGGTCTCCCTGCTTTTGCAACACATAATTGTCGTTGTCGAGAAGGGCTTTGCAGCTCCCGGTCACGGAGTAGTTGAGGAGCAGTACCCCTTCCTGAAGGGCGCCGTTCGGCCCGGCCAGTTCTTCGTTTGGCCAGTGGTCCGACCGGATGTCGATGAACATGAGGCCCACTCCGGGAAAGAGCCATACCGCATGGACAAAGCCTTCTGTGCCGTCTTCTTCGGTGGCGCGCATCAGGATGCTGCCGTCAGACAGCGGCTGTTGAAGCATGGCGTTTCCTCCCCTCGTTTTTCGTTTTTTATAGTATACCATAGAATCTTTTGGAGCGAAAAGAACGTTGTGGAGCGGGGCGCGGAGCCCGGCATCTACCAGAACTTCATTGCAGCCCGCCGTGAAGCCGTCGGCTGGAAACTGT
>JAGARL010000277.1 GCA_017622255.1 Methanocorpusculum sp. | reverse complement strand
TCCTTTCTCGTCCACAAAAATTGCCCGGTCTGCATCGCCGTCATGGGCAACACCAAATGCGGCACCGGTTGCCTGCACGAGTGCGGAAAGGTTTGCAAGGCCTTCCTCAGACGGCTCCGGCAGGCGGTTTGGGAAGAGGCCGTTGAACTCTGCGTTGATGGTGTGGACCGTACAGCCGAGACGGCGGAGAATCTCCGGTGTTGTTTTGCAGGCCGCACCGTTTCCCGGGTCAACAGCGACGGTGATGCCGTTTCCAATTCCTGCCGGGAACTGGGAGACGATAGCGTCGATGTAGAGTTTGTATGCATCCGGTTCGTCGACTGCTTCGCCTAACTCATCCCATCCGGCAACAACTGCTTTGCCGTTGATATAAATCTGTTCCAGTTCGATGGTCCGCTCGTCTCCCATCTCCGTTCCGTCGGCTTCAATGATTTTGATGCCGTTGTACTCCGGCGGGTTGTGGGAAGCGGTAATCATCACACCGCCGGCAAGCTGGTGATGAAGCACTAAATACTGCAGGGCAGGGGTCGGGAGGATGCCGAAATCAATGACATTGCATCCGCAGGCGGTAAGACCGGCACGCACTGCCGCATCAAGGGCAGGGCCTGAGGTTCTCGGGTCCTGGCCGATTCCGACCGTTGCTCCCTTTCCCAGCATCGTTCCAAAGGCTTCGGCAATTCCAAGCGCGAAGGCAGGCGTCATATCCTCGCCGGTGATTCCGCGGGCTCCGTTGGTTCCGAAGAACTTCTTTTCGAGTTTTTCCAGTGCCATAGTATATGTGTTATATCGGCAGTGCGGAAATATAAAGCTTACAAAAGCACCCTCTAAGAGACATACAAGACCTTACCTTAAAATACCACTAAGGCCATACTATTACACAATGACTCTTGCATTGTTATCTGTATGGGATAAGACCGGAATCGTTGATCTGGCAAAAGCTCTTGCAGCACAGAACATCGGCATTTTAAGTTCCGGCGGAACGGCAAAGCTCCTCCGTGAAGCAGGAATCCCGGCAAAAGACGTATCCGAATATACCGGATTCCCGGAAATGATGGACGGCCGTGTCAAAACTCTCCACCCGAAGGTACACGGCGGTCTTCTCGGACGCCGCGGCATTGACAATGATGTGATGGCAGAACACGGAATTGAGGCAATCGATATCCTTTGTGTCAACCTCTATCCGTTCGAGGAGATGTCGAAGAAGAATCTCCCGCTCGAGGAACTCATCGAGTTCGTTGATATTGGAGGCCCTGCCATGATTCGTGCCGCATCCAAGAACTATAAGGATGTAACCGTCATCGTCGACCCGGCAGACTATCCGGCAGTAATTGAGGCAGTAAACAACGGAGGAACCACTCCGGAGCAGAGATTACAGCTTGCCACCAAGGCATTCACCAGAACCGCAGCATATGATGCGGCAATCTCCAACTATCTGCAGGGAATGGGCAAGGAGTTCCCGGACACCTACACCGTCCAGTTCCAGAACGGCAGAACCCTGCGCTACGGAGAAAACCCGCACCAGAAAGCCGCAGTCTACGGTACAACCGGTATTGCCGGACAGGAGTCCATGCAGGGTAAGGAGATGTCCTACAACAACTATCTGGATGTCCACGCCGCAGTTTCTCTCTGCCGTGAGCTTCCAGGATATGCAACGGTTATCGTCAAGCACAACAATCCGTGCGGTGTTGCGGTCGGCAGTAATCAGCTTGAGTCCTACATCAAAGCACGCGAGGTTGACCCGGTATCTGCATACGGTTCTATCGTTGCGATGAGCACGGAAGTCGGTGCAGACGTTGCAAAGGAAATCTGTTCCACCTTCGTTGAAGTTCTCGTTGCCCCATCCTTTACCGAAGAGGCATTAGAGATTATGAAGTCCAAGCCGAACATGCGTGCCTTAATTCTCCCGCCGGCAGAGGAAGCTGATGAGCTGAGAACCATTGACGGCGGTATTCTGGTCCAGAGAACCCCGGAGTACACCGAGGACTGGAAGGTTGTTTCCAAGCGCCAGCCGACCGAGGATGAGATGGAGGCATTCAAGCTTGCCTGGAAGGTTGTCAAGTACGCAAAGAGCAATGCAATTATCTACAGCAACAAGACGGAAACGGTCGGTATTGGTGTCGGTCAGATGAACCGTGTTGACTCTGCCCGTATTGCAATCGAGAAGGCGGCAGAGTTCGGCAGAACGATGGAAGGAACGGTTGTTGCATCCGATGCTTTCCTGCCATTCCCGGACACCCTGGAGGTCGCCGCAGCCGCAGGTGCTACTGCATTAATCCAGCCGGGAGGTTCTATCCGCGACAATGAGGTTCTGGCAAAGGCAGATGAGCTCGGCATTGCTGTCGTGTTCACCGGAGTCAGACACTTCAGACACTAATTTTTCCTTTTTTTATCCTCTATATTTC
>JAGARL010000276.1 GCA_017622255.1 Methanocorpusculum sp. | reverse complement strand
ATACGCTCCACAACCTCTATGCGGCGCGGTTTGCCGCGGCAGAAGCAGTCTCTGCATACAAAGGAGTTTTCGGCGACCTGCTCTTTTCCCTGATGAACAAAGATACCCCGACACTGATTCCAGACATGCTTTCCGCATACCATGCGGAAAACGGACTGGACGGCCTTGCAGAGAGCCTCCGGCTCTATGAAGCGCTTGAGACCGCCTGCATCCGCCCGTATGAGAAGCTCTGCAAACTTACCAGAACCCTGAAAGAGAACGGTGTCAAAGTAGGACTGGTATCCAACGCGGATTCCGCATCAACAAAAATCCGGCTGAAAGTACTCAGACTCGAAGAGGTCTTCGACATCATCGTAAACCCGGAAACCTTCGGCGTGAAAAAGCCGAACCCGGAAGTCTTCCGGAGGACTCTGGATGCGCTCGGCGTTCCTGCAGACAAGGCCGTGATGATTGGAGACAGAGCAGACCGCGACGTTTTACCACCGCGAGAGGCAGGACTTTCTGCGATTCATATCTGGTTCGGGTCGACCGATGCAAAAGATGATGTCGCATGTGCAGAAACACAGGATGATGTAATCCACCTGTTAATCCAATAGTGAAGACAGTATCGAATAAAAAAAAAGATTAGGCGATTTTGATGAGTTCGCCGGTCTCCAGGTTGTAGAACAGTCCGTGGACCTGAATCTTTCCCTCTTTTTCCGCGTTTGCAACAAGCGGATAAAGACGAAGGTGCTCTAACTGGAGACGGATGTTCTCATACTCAATCTCGCGCTTTCTTGCGGCCTTTTCTTCCGGCGTCTTTGCTTCGCCTAAGCGCTCGTCAACGCGGACCTGTGCTTCGCGGGCATGGTTAATCCAGAGCGGGATGTATGAATCCTTGCTCATGTCAACATCCAGTGCGTTCAGTGCTCCGCAGTCCGAGTGACCGCAGACAACAATATCCTGCACCTTCAGGTGAGAGACGGCATATTCCAGAACAGTTGCAAAGTTCCAGTCATGCGTTGGAACAATGTTTCCGATATTTCTGTGTGTAAACAGCTCCCCTGCACGACAGTGCGTGATACGTTCCGGGTTCACACGGGAATCAGAACAGCCGATCCAGAGAACCGTCGGGTGCTGGGAGGTCGTCAACTGCATGTAGCGATCTTTCTTACGCTCGAAATCCTTCTCCAGAAAGATTTTGTTGCCTTCAAGGAAACTGTCAATCATAAAACAATACCTCGTTAACTGATAATAGGAAGGCAGAGTATATCAGTGTTCTCTTTTTCAAAGGGGATGTAAAAAAGACACAGTAACAAATTTTTTTCGAATGATAATTCAGAAAATAAAAAAAGAAAAGTCCTTTTTGGACTTTACTCGACAACAATCGCCGGCTTGAACGGTAATGCGGACTTTGCCTTTGCGTGCTCGCTGGTCTCGGCTGCGACAACCTCGACGGTGAGTCCGGATTCCTTCTCGATGAACTCTTTTGCGGCGGCAAAGACTGCTGCCTCGTCAACACCCTCGGCAATACCGGAGACAAGTTCCGGTGCGAGAGAGTGGATGAGCTTGACGGTCTGGAGTGCGGCATCGGTTGCCTCCTTGCCCTTTGCGCGGAGTGCTTCGTTTGCCATGACGGTCTTTACCACATTGCGCTTGTCCTCTGCTCCTGCAACGATTCTGAAGACTTCCTTCTTCCACTCCGGAGCGATGAAGAGGGT
>JAGARL010000275.1 GCA_017622255.1 Methanocorpusculum sp. | reverse complement strand
AGGATGTCCGCTTGCCGACCAGTTAACCCCGGAAATGGTCCGTGCGGCAAAATCCGCACATCCAGGCGCTCCGTTTGTAGTATACGTCAACTCCTCTGCCGCAACGAAGGCAGAGTGCGACATCACCTGTACGTCTGCAAATGCGGCAGATGTGGTCCGCTCGCTTGAAAGCGACACCGTGCTCTTCGGTCCGGATGCAAACCTTGCCTCCTGGGTTCGCGAACAGGTACCGGAAAAAACCGTCATCACCGTTCCGGAAAACGGCGGCTGTCCGATTCACCACAAGGTAACGGTCGATGAGATTGAGCGGCTTCGCCGTGAGTTCCCGAACGCGACGGTAATCTGCCATCCGGAGTGTGCGCCGGAGGTGCAGAAGGCATCCGATATGATTGGTTCTACCGGATACATGATTCGCAACTGCGGAGAGAAGCAGGAGTGGATTATCGTAACCGAATCCGGTATCCTCCACCCGCTGAGAAAGCGCTATCCGGAAACTGCGTTCCATGGAATTGAGGCCGTCTGCGACAACATGAAGCTCATCACCTTAAAGGACCTCTACGAGACCTTAGCCGAAGGAAAGAATGAAGTTGTTGTAGAGAAGGAGACTGCTGACCGCGCCAGAAAAGCCATTGAGCGGATGATTGAGGCGTCAGCCTGATGGACAAAAAGGCGCTCCTTCGCTCATTCCTTGCAGAAGACGCGGCAGAGAATGATATCACCTCCCAGACGCTTCTGGAAAATACGTATGTGACCGCCAGAATCGAAGCCCGCGAGGAGATGATTCTCTCCGGAATCGAGGAGTGCGTGGAGCTGTTCGGGCTTGCCGGCGTTGCGGCACTGCCGAAGAAAAAGGACGGCGAGAAGGCAGAAGCCTATGAGGTTCTCCTCACCCTGCATGGACGGGTGCATTCGATTCTCGCCGTTGAACGGTCAGCCTTAAACCTGCTCGGTAGAATGAGCGGAATTGCCTCTGCCGCCTATGCGGCAGGAAATCTCGCCCGCGGGATTAATGACCATGTGCGGGTTGCGGGAACGAGAAAGACTGCGCCTGGTCTTCGGTACTTTGACAAGAAGGCAATCTCTGCCGGCGGAGGACTGCCGCACCGCTACGATTTGGCAGAAGCATTCCTGATTAAGGATACACACCGAAGCTTCCTTGATGTGGGAGAAGCGGTCAGACGCTGTCGTGCAGCATTCCCGAAGAAGGTTATCGACTGCGAAGTCGAGTCGGTCGAGGATGCACTCCGTGCGGCAGAAGCCGGAGCAGACACCATCATGTTCGACAACATGACGCCGGAAAAAATCGCGGAGGCAATTTCCGCACTGAAAGCGGCAGGGCTTCGCGAGAAGGTCATGCTCGAAATCTCCGGCGGTATCCGTGCAGAGACAATTTCCGCATTCAAAGGGCTTGACATCGACATCATCAGCATGGGTTCTTTAACGCACTCGGTTGTTTGTGCGGATGTGAGTCTGGAAATCGAGTGATGGAAAAAAGAACTGCAGTATCTCTTGCCCTCTTTGCAGGCTCTCTTGCGGTTACTGCCGTATGCTTCGCCTTCGGGCTTCCCTTTTTCTTTTTGTTTCTGTTCCTGCCGCTCTTTTTCCTGCCGAAGCGGGAAATCAGGCGCTGTCCGGTTTGCGGATGCCGGGTTGCAGGCGGAGATAATTACTGTTCGGTCTGCGGAGCGAAGCTGGAAGAGTAATCCTCTTCTTCTTCATCCACTCCCTGCAGATAGTACCACATATCATACGTCTCAAAGAGACCTGTTGCCTCGGCAATTTTGACTGCCAGCGTGTGCCAGCAGTCAACCCCATAGCGGGATGCCGCACAGCTGCAGAAGTCGCCTTCGATGAAGTACTCATCCGTGTTTCCGACAACTACGAAGTAGTCGCGGTATTTTTTCACCCGTCCTTCAAGGACTGCATCAACAGCCTCCGCTCCGCGTTTTCCGTAAGCGCCGATAAATGCCTGCCGGACAGTATCGTTGAGTTCGCCTTCGCGTTTGAGGACGGTGAACGGATGAATCATTCGAGAATATTGGTAAGCGGCGTGCCGTCAATAAAGGTCCAGCCCTCCCGCTTCGCAAGTGCCCGCATTCCCGGAGCTTCCAGGGCATAGTGGGTTGCCTCAATGCAGGGAATCGGGGACTCGAGGGCAATATTGTATTTGAGTTCAGACGCAAGGTATGCCTCTGCTCCAAGGGATGCCGCCTCTTCGATTAACTCCCAGTCAAAGGCAGAACCGCCGACAACAGCGATGCGGGAGATTCCATCCACATCTCCCCATACCCGAAGACCGCAGTCGAGAATCTCTGCAACTTCTGAAAGCGGTGTGGTCAGCGTTCCGACAACTCCTAAAGACATGCGAACGCGGTCTTTTAAGCGAAGCTCTTCTGCCAGGGCATCGTTGATGCCGCCTTCTGCGTGGTCGAAGTTGGTGTGCATGGCGTAGAGATTCACATCCGCTTTGATGAGCGGGCGGGCAATTTCAGCATTTCTGCCGACAATGCTGTGCATCGGCGCCCAGAATGCCGGGTGGTGAACCACCAGCGCATCGAATCCGCCGTCTGC
This sequence comes from Methanocorpusculum sp., assembly GCA_017622255.1. Taxonomy (GTDB): domain Archaea; phylum Halobacteriota; class Methanomicrobia; order Methanomicrobiales; family Methanocorpusculaceae; genus Methanocorpusculum. The sequence goes on along the minus strand of JAGARL010000275.1, from coordinate 3,311 downwards.
CGCGGCTTTGGCTACTGCCGGTGTTGCATCAAGAGCACAGGCGATGTTTTCAATCTCGTCTGTTCCCTCAAGCAGAAGACCGATTCTGCCAACATCAAACTCTTCGGCAAGCTCCGGAGGTGCGATACGCTCCATGTGGGCAATAAATTCGGTTCGGTTCATGTCAGTTGTATTTCTTGATATGGATTTTTTCTTCCGCGACTTCAGCAACAGCGGCGGCGGTCGGAGTGATAGTTAATGCGTTGATGAAGACGGAACGCTCGTTTCCAACTTTTCCATAGACCGTTCCAAGAACCTCGACATGAGCGCCGACGCCGAAGAGGCGTTCCGGAAGAGCGAATCTGCGGACAGCGACCTGACCGGAACCGTCTTTGATGATGTAGGTCGGTTTGTTCATCTGCAAACCGGAGATTTTGACAACCTCACCTTCGAAGATGACCGGAACGCCACGCATGGAGGAGGTAATCTGGTGTGCTTTTACCCGGTGCGCTGCAGCACGCACTGCATCTTTGTTCTTTAAGACCTGCTTCTCATTCGAGTACATCAGAAGAAGCGGGAAGGCAAGCAGGACGATACATAAGGGAACTCCCATCCAGACATAAATCCATTCTCCGGATTCAGCAAATGACATCGCACAGACGACGGCAAAAAGAACGGTGAGACCCAGCAGAAGCGGAGGGATACGCACGGTGATGCCTTTTATTATCATTGATTATGAGTGGGTTTTCCAAGGGGATAATCTTGTTTGTATCCGGGTGGTTGAGATACACACATCCTTATCCCCTTGGAAAACCCACTCATATACACCAATGGCACACCGTCTGATTAAAATTCCTCCGATGCTTTCTGCAACCATCAGTATGGGTATCGCCTCGCTGGACGGCGCTCTGTTCAAGGAGATTGGAAACTGCCCGCACTGCGGAGGACGTCCGATGCCGTATGATACAAAAACAAAGAACTACGCAACGCTTCTTCTGCCCGGCGGAAGCCGGACAGTGACCGTGAAGGTCCGGCGGTTTCTCTGCAAAGAGTGCGGAAGGCTGCTCTATGCAGAAGAGCCGTTCTATCCGGACACACGCGTCGGTTCGGCGATTGTGGATTTGGCACTGAGTCTTTCGCGGACAAACAGTTACTCCCATGCGGCGGCCATTATGGAGGCGCTCGGGATTCAGATGAACAGGAGTTCGGTTCGGAATTATGCCAAGTCAAATCTTCCGATGACCGGATTCAGCAGTCTCTACGGTCTGCCGCTTCCAAACTCGCTGATTTCCCTGATGGGAAAGAGTTTTTCGGGAACGGATGACGAGACGGCAGGAGTTCTTCGGGCAAGCGGATATCCGTCCCGCTATATGCCGCCGGCAGATAAAGCAGGTACAGCCGGGGAGTTTTTCAGACGGAAAATGGAGAGGAAAGTGTGATGATGCCGGAGTTTCGTTTTGCGGAAAGGAAGGACTGTGCGCTGATTCTGCAGTTTATTGCAGACTTGGCCGAGTATGAGAAGATGGCAGACCAGGTTGTGGCAACGCCTGCAATGCTGGAAGAGGAGATTTTCGAGAGAAAGAAAGCTGAAGTGCTTTTTGTTCTGGAAGACGGAAAGGAGGTCGGCTTTGCCCTCTTCTTCCACAACTTCTCGACCTTCCTCGGGCGTGCCGGACTGTATCTGGAAGATTTGTTTGTGAAGCCGGAATTCCGCGGAAAAGGATACGGCAAGGCGACGCTGAAGAAGCTTGCACAAATCGCGGTTGAGAGAAACTGCGGCAGGTTTGAGTGGTGGTGTCTGGACTGGAACCGTCCAAGCATCGACTTCTATCTCTCGCTTGGCGCTGAACCAATGAGCGAGTGGACCACCTATCGCGTGACCGGGGATGCGCTGCGGAAGCTGGCTGAGGAGTAATTACTCCTGCAGTTCTGCAATCAGCGCAAACAAAAACCGCTCGGTCTCTTCCAGAGACGGAACCGACATCCGCTCCTGTACGGTATGGCACGCCTCAATCGTAGGCCCGAGAGATATTATCTGAATCTCCGGGTATTTTTCCTGAATCATACCGCACTCAACACCGCCGTGCGTGGTCTCAATATCCGGTTTTCTGCCAAACAGCCGTTCATACAGTTCTGCCGCCCGCAGAACAAGCGGAGAGTCTTCAGTAAGAAGCCATCCCGAAAAACTGCTGTGGGAAAAGACCTCTGCTCCTGCTTCGCAGAATACGAAGGCAATCTCTGCAGAAAGTGCATCGCGGGATACATTTTTGGCACTGCGCTGGAGGGTAATTATCCGGAAACCCTCCGGCTCGTCAACCACAGCCGCAAGATTGGAGGAAGTGATAACTCCGCGGGAATCTTCTTCCACCACACCGTTTCTGCATTCAGAAAGAGCCTGCACAAAGTCTGCGGTGTAGGCAACTGCGGGAATTTCTGCCGCTATCAAGGTCATGCAGATTTCCGGATCGGTTCCTGCATAGAGGGATTTTACCTCTGCACAATACTCCGCAAAGCAGGATGCAGCATCCCCTTCGGCTGAGAAGGTAACCGCGGCCTCTTTCGGGATTACATTACATTTCGTTCCGGCAGAGAATGCAGAGACCTGCTCTGCTTTGATGCGGGTAAGAAACTCTGTCGCAAGTTTTACCGCGTTTGCCCTGCCGCAGCCAATCTCGATTCCGGAATGTCCGCTTGCAAGACCGCTGATGTACAGAGTGTACCACTGTTCGTTTGGTACCGTGCGGATTTTCGGGAAGACCGCTTCGGTATTTACGCCGCCGGCACAGCCGATAAGAAGCGAGTTCCCGTTTTCATGGTCAAGATTGATGAGCGTTTTTCCTTTCAGAACAGCAGGGGAAAGTGCTTCCACGCCGGTCATACCTGCTTCTTCATCCACCGTGAAGAGGCATTCGAGCGGAGTATCCGGGAGATTGGTGAGAGCCGAAAGCATCAGAGCAACGCCTGCTCCATTGTCTGCTCCAAGAGTTGTGCCGTCCGCACAAACCCAGCCGTCTTTGATGCAGGTCGAAATCCCACAGGAAAGAAAATCAAACGGTGCTGATGATTCCGGCACCATATCCATGTGTCCCTGCAGGGTGATGGAAGGAGAGCCACGGCGGATGATGATATTTCCTGCGGCATCCTCGATGCATTCGAGTGAATGCTTTGCGGCAAACGACTTCAGATATTCACGGATTTTCTCTTCATGTCCCGACGGACGCGGGATTTTTGCAATCTCTTCAAAGTATTCCAGTGCAGACGGCATGCAGTTGTTATGTTTTGAGGAACTTGTTTATTAAGAATGCTGTACAATAAAGATGTATGAAAGTATT
>JAGARL010000274.1 GCA_017622255.1 Methanocorpusculum sp. | reverse complement strand
GCATCAACCTCCCAGTAACGCTTGGACTTGTAACTCTCCATTTCTTTACTGTTAGCGCTTGAGAGATAATTAGGTTTGTGCGGGATTATGTTTATTTCTCCCCTCTTCCTATCTATATGCAATGATTACCTTCCTAATCGGCATCGCAATCCTCATTCTTGGATACTTTACGTGGGGAAAGATTGCCGAAAAAATATTCGGACCAGACGACAGGCTGACACCGGCATATGCAAACGCTGACGGAGTTGAGCGTGTCCCGCTGTCATCCAAGCGCAACATGATGCTTCAGCTCTTAAACATCGCCGGAATGGGTCCTATTGTCGGCGTTGCCCTTGGGGCGAAGTTTGGTCCAATCATCTTTCTCTTAATCCCGATTGGAAACGTCATCGGCGGCGCAATTCATGATTACTTTGCCGGCATGATCTCGATGAGAAACAACGGCGCAGACCTCCCGTCTCTTATCAGAAAATTCTTCGGCAGATTTGCCGGAGGCATCTTCGTAGCATTCGTAAGCATTGCCCTCCTGCTTGTCGTTACCACGTTTACCAATATTCCGGCAAACTTCATTGTAAGCCTTCTGCCGTTTGGAACAGCGGTTCTCGTCATCTCGATTCTCATCATCTTCGCATACTATATCCTCTCCTCTCTCTTCCCGATTGACAAAATCATCGGCAGAATCTATCCGTTCTTCGGCGGAACTCTGATTCTGATAACAGTTCTTGTCTGCATCGCATTAATCCCGCAGGCAGGACTTATCCCGAATCTTCCGCTGAGTGCTGAGGGAATTGCCGCAGCATTCGATGCACACCCGGACGGTCAGCCGATTCTTCCGATGCTCTTTATCACCATCGCCTGCGGTATCATGTCGGGATTCCATGCAACCCAGTCGCCGATTGTGGCAAAAACCATCCGCCGTGAAAAGGAGGGACGGCGGATTTTTTACGGCATGATGATTGTCGAGGGAGTTATCGCGATGATTTGGGCGGCAGCCTGCTCCCTGCTCTTTACGCTGAGCCCGGAGACACTTGGGCTGTCGAACGGAAACACGATTATTACAACTGCCGTCTTTACGCTTCTCCCATACATCCTCGGTGTCTTAGCGATTATTGTTTTCATCTTCCTTGCAGTCACCAGCGGAGATACTGCACTTCGCGTGCTTCGGACAACTGCCGCAGAGTTCCTGCATATTGACCAGAAGAAGGCACAGAAGCGTGTTCTAACTCTCTTGCCGTTTATTGTAATTATCGCAGGACTTCTTCTCTGGTCTAACTTAAGCCCGACAGGATATGCGGTTCTCTGGAACTACTTTGCATGGTTCAATCAGATTATCGCATCCTGCGCTCTGCTTCTGGCAACAGCATACCTTGCCTGCAAAGCAAAGCCGTGGATTATCACAGCAGCGCCGGCGGCGTTTATGTGTTTCATCTGCCTTACCTATCTGTTCTGGTCAAGTCCGGAACACTTGGCAGGAGTTCCGTTTGGAATCGGACTGCCGCTTGAAGTATCTTACGTGATTTCCGCGGTTCTTGCTGTCGCTCTTTTGGCAGGTGCTGTTATTCGGGGCAGGCGGCTTTCGAAGAAGGCAGACTTTTCCCCGGAGTGTCCGGCAAAGTATCCGGAAGAATAATCCTCTTTTTTCAGTTAGCTATCGCAAAAACAGGCACAGCCCCCCTTTTCACTCACTGCCTCTCACTTCGTTCGAGGCACTTTCGCAAAAACAGGCACTTTCGCACCGCGCGGTATGGGATTTATATAGTTGAAAATCATAGGTGTAATTGGAGATCATATATGGATGCAAACAAAATCCAACAGATTACCG
>JAGARL010000034.1 GCA_017622255.1 Methanocorpusculum sp. | reverse complement strand
CACTGGCATGCTGACCATTACCTCGGCATGTTCGGGCTGATAGAGACGATGTCCTTCAACGGCAGAACTGAACCCATGACCATCTACGGCCCGCACGGGGTAGAGAAGTATGTGGATATCATCCGGCAGTTAACGCCCCGGATTCCCTTCCCGCTCCATGCAGTCGAGATGGCAGACGGCGATGTTGCAATCTTTGACGGCTATGCGGTTATGGCCTTCAAGACCTATCACGGCATGGAAAGCGTGGGCTATGTCTTAGAAGAGGACATGCGTCCCGGACGATTCGACCGCGAGGGAGCTATTGCCCTGGGCGTCAAGCCGGGCCCGCTGTTTGGCAAACTTCAGCGGGGGCAGTCGGTTACCGTCGAGCGTGACGGAGAGACGGTTACTATTACGCCGGATATGGTCATGGGAGAGCGCCGCCCGGGAAGAAAGATTGTCTACACCGGAGATACCCGCCCGGTGAAGAACAGAAACGATTTACTGATGGATGCCGACCTCTTAATCCACGAAGCAACCTTCGATGAAGAGGAAGGCGCAGAGCGTGCCCGCGAGGTCTGGCACTCCACGGCCCGCGAGGCAGGGGAAGTGGCGGCAGCGGTAAATCCGAAAAAGCTTGCTCTGGTGCACATCAGTTCCCGCTACACTTCATCTGCAAACCATGTAAAGGATGCCAAGGAAGTATTCGACGGCGATGTCGTTGCACCAAACGATTTAACCACCGTGGAAATCCCGTACCGGGATGCGTGAGCTGGTTTGAATCTGCGGAAATTCCCGCAGATTTTCTGCTATTTTTCTTGCCGCATAACAAAGCTTGATATGGTGTTAGTGCATAATGATTAACCTAAGTTAGGGGATATATACAGAGAAAAAATGCCGGAGTCAGACAGTACTAAAGAGTTGGAACTCTACTCCCGTGACGGGAATGTAACGACCGTAAGAAGCCCGGTGCGTCTCCAGATTCTCCGCCTCATGCGCGAAGGAGATGATGTCACTTTTTCTGAAATTCAGGAGGCCACCGGCCTTTCCAAGTCCACTGTTTCGAATTATCTCAATTCCCTGGATGAGGCGGGATTAATTGCCCGTGTTCCGGATCCAAACGATGCCCGGAAGAAGATTTACCGTCTGTCTTCGACCTATCTGGGACAGGTTGATCCGACAACCTATGCCGCTCCTGCCGAGTATCGGGAGCTTATCCGCCAGACCTATACCAATTATGACCGCATTGACTACAAGGAGATGCTCCCCCACATCTTCCGTGTGGCGCTTGCGGAGTCGGGTATCCGTATTGACCCGGTTCTGAAAAGAGGCGGTATAATTTTAGGCGAAGCGGTTGCTCCCTATGTGGTAGCCGACTCGCTGGACAAGACGATTGAGAATATTCAGGAGTTCTGGGTGCATTACGGATTCGGTGAGGTGCAGGCGGTGTCAACCGCTCCGCTGGTGCTTGACGTCTATAAGTGTTACGAGTGCATGACGCTTCCGAAGGGAATCTCCGGCGGATGTATCATCTCGAAGGGGATGTTTTCCGCACTGTTCTCGGCGTTCTTCCGCTGTCCGGTGCAGGTAAAGGAGCTTGCCTGTATGACTGACGGTTCTGAATGCTGTCGGTTCGAGATTCGCCCGAAGATGCTGTGATGCGGAATCATAAAAACTCATCATCTCTTTTTTCCAACCGTCAGACCTATACTTTCTGCAAACCAAACAATTAGCATATGTGGGAATCCTTAAAGGAACAGATTACCGAAGTCGGCTCCGCAGTTCTTACCGGCGCTGACGCATCAGCATACGTAAAAGACAATGCAGTCGTCTTTGTTTACGAAGGAAACAAACTGCAGATTCCAGTCGCAGACGCATCCGATATCACCCTTCGCCACATCGGCGGTGGCACAGTCATGCTGAAATACAAATTCATCGAAGTTCTCGGAAAGATTGAGAAGCCGGAATGATATTTCCCGTAAGCTGTAAGTTCGTTGGAAACGCTTCCTCGATGCCGCACGGAGACAAGGTG
>JAGARL010000273.1 GCA_017622255.1 Methanocorpusculum sp. | reverse complement strand
GACTTCTCTATAGTACAGATGTTTGCCTTCGACGTACCAAGACGGTCAGCAATCTGCTGCTGAGTCATTCCCTGCTTTCGGAGACGGATAACTTCCTTCTGTCTGTCGGTGAGTTGGGTATCTTTCATACAGATTAATTGAACGCCATTAACAATAAATACATTGGTTGAACGACAGGCAAAAACGCGCATAGGAAACTTCGCATTGACCAGCACCTGAGAAGTCAGAAAGAAGAAATACCGCAGAAATCAGCAGTGTGCATCAGGCACTGCCGGAATTATCCGGCAAATCTCTTTGAGCGAAGCAAAAACAGAAAGAATTTTCCGGTGTTTTCAGGAGTGATATAATCATTCACAAGCCTTATATTGGTTCTCGTCAAAATATTTGATGTTCTCATTCAACAAATGAGAGGTGTATTAAATATGGTAGTAAAGGTAGGAGTTGCAAAGCTCGGCAACATCGCAGCAGGTGTTATGGCAGAGCTTCTTTTAGATGAGCGTGCAGACCGTGAAGACATGATGACCTTCATGGCAACCTCTGGAACCAAACTGCAGAAGGAAGACGTTGACCGCGTCGTTTCCAACCTCAAAGCATGGCAGCCGGACTTCGCAATTGTCGTTTCCCCGAACGGCGTCCTCGAAGGCCCAGTTGGTGCACGAGAAGAACTCGCAGCAGCAGGCATCCCGGTTATCGTCATCACTGACGATGTCACCACCAAGAAAGAGGGATGGGAAGCACTCAAGGCATCCAACTTCGGATACATCATCATGAAGGCAGACGCAATGATCGGTGCACGCCGCGAGTTCCTCGACCCAGTTGAGATGGCAGACTACAACGGAAACCTCATCAAGGTCCTCGCAACCACCGGTGCATTCCGCAAACTCCAGCAGGAGCTTGACAAAGTTATCGACCAGGTTAAGGAAGGCAAGAAGGGCGCAGAGCTCGTTCTCCCGAAACTCGTCGTCAACTCTGACAACGCAACCAAGGGCGAATTCACCAACCCGTACGCACACGCAAAAGCACGCGCAGCATACGAGATGGCACAGTCTGTTGCAAACATCAACGTTAAGGGTTGCTTCATGACCAAAGCATGGGAAGACTACATCCCAATCGTTGCATCTGCACACGAAGTCATGCGCCAGGCAGCAGCACTCTGTGACGAAGCACGTGAGATTGAGAAGGGCTGTGACGGTGTCATCCGCATGCCGCACAAGAAGACTGGTGAGATCGTCTCCAAGACTGCACTCATCAGCAAGCCAGAGTAAATCTGATTTACTCATAACCATTTTTTCTTTTGGATTGAACAGGGGTGCGTTGCACCCCAGTTTAATGAGCGCACATATCCCCGCGACGGACGAGAGTTTGCTCGAGTCATGAGCAAGGTGAATACCTTGCGATTCTAAGGGGCGTGCGGCTTCGCCTTAGCCCCAATACGTTTTAAAAAATCAATTTCCAACAGGCTTGGTCGCTTCCGTTCCATCGCCTATCGTATTGCTTTGCGGTGTTTTTCAAAAAATAGAAGTATTAGAAATCCTCAGAGTTATTTTTCAATAATCCGCTTAATCAGCGGCATCACCGGCGGCTTTTCCATCCGCTTTACCCGCGACCTCCGCGCAGCAGGCCCTGCGGAAAGAACAGGCGCTTCCATTTCCTTTTCCATCCGAGATACAATCTCATCAAATGCCCGCTTGTATGCCGTACAGTGCGGGTCAACGCCTTCGAGTTCTCCGCCGGTTGGAGCTATCGCATTGTACGGACAGCCGCCTCTGCAGTAGGTAATGTGTGCACAGTCGCGGCAGGCAGAATCCACATGCTCCTTAAATGCCGTCATCCGCTTTCCTGCCGGACTTTCCATCAGATTTGCAATCGACGGCTTATCCTGCACATACCCCATCACCCACTCCGGCATACCGATAAACCGGTAGCACGGATAAATCGCACCGTCAGGCCCAATCGCAAAAGTAGAGCCCATACAGTCCGCATACGTACAGACCGCACCCGAGCGCGTAAACACACAGCGGCAGAGATCGTTGACATTCATAATCTCAAAGTTCGGATGCGTAATCGCATAATCCAAAAGCCAGACCAGAAGCTCTCCGTACTCCTCCGGAGACAGTGTCCATGCATTCGGGTTATCTCCTTTCAGAGAAGGAAGAGCCGGATGGAGCTTCATAACCCATCCCTGACTCTTAAAGAACTCCACAATATCCTCTTTTCGCAGAACCGACGAGTTCGTAAACGTACAGATAAACCGCACCAGAAGCCCGTGCTCTACTGCGATGCGGTACCCTTCCATGCATCGGGTATAGTATTCATCCCCTCTCTGATAATCCGTCAAATCCTCCGGGCCGTCGATGGATGATCCAAGCGGTACCTGATATTCCGCAAGAATCTCCGCCAGTTCATCATCCATCAGCCAGAGATTCGTCTGCATCGCAAACTCCGGATGCATGTGCGAAAGCTCTTTGGAAAGCATCGGCAGTGCCTCGCGGTAGAAGGAGGCGCCGGCTAAAAGCGGCTCTCCTCCGTGGAAGGTGAACGTCACATGTTCCTCTTCAACCGGCTTTAACCACTCAACAATATCGCGGACCGTATCAAGACTCATCTTCGGCGAGTTCTCATCCGAACTCCAGCAGTATTTACACTTTCCCGGACAGCCGAGGGTGGGGATAATCATTACATGGAAGGGATTTTTCATGAATGAGAATATATTGGGCAGGACGGATATTCATGATTACTGTTTCAAACCCCCATGTTTATTACCAAAGCAGACGCATTCTACTATATGACACCACAGAAAGTTCTTCTCAAAACCAACATGGGAGACATCACTCTGGAACTTCGCGAAGACATGCCGATTACAGCCGGCAACTTCGCAAAACTTGTCGGCGAGGGATTCTACAACGGAGTCATCTTCCACCGCGTAATTGACGGATTCATGATTCAGGGAGGAGACCCGACCGGAACCGGCAGAGGAGGACCAGGATACCAGATTAAAGATGAGTTCATGCCGGACAACAAGAACAACAAGGGAACCATCTCCATGGCAAACGCCGGACCGAACACCGGAGGAAGCCAGTTCTTCATCAACCTCGTCAACAACAACTACCTTGACAAAGCCCACCCGGCATTCGGTCACGTCGTAGAGGGTATGGAAGTTGTCGAGAAGATTGGAAAGGTCAAGACCAACTACAGCGACAGACCGCTCGAAGATGTTGTCATTGTTGAGGCAACTCTTCTCTAATCTTTTTTATGAGCAGAACCTTAACCGAAGAAGATATCCGCCTTTTGGAAAAACTCGCCCCCGAGTGCACAAGCCTTACCTGCGCTAAATCCGCTGCAGAGTACCGTTCAATTTTAGCGCCCGTTGCAAATCATTTCGCAAAGGATGCAGACGATTTTGCATCCCGTCTGCAGCTGCTCACCGATGAGGAGTTCTTCGGAATTGTAGCCCTCATCCGTTCCGGTGCGGAAAGTATCGGATGCCTGCCGGTTGAGTGTGCGGAAGTTCTCATCAGCGAGACGATGAAAAAAGGCGACATGGCCGCCGCAAACGAACTCTACGCACTCTATGAGATGGGCGGAGGCTGCGGATGATTTCTCTTGCCTGCAGAAAATCAGGCAGCGGAGATCCTCTTATTCTTCTCCACGGAAACGGCGGAGAAAGCACTGACTTTGAACACCAGACTGACTATTTTTCCTCCGACTTCCAGGTATTTGCAGTTGATACCCGCGGACACGGAAAATCCCCCCGCGGAACAAAGCCTCTGTCATTTCCGCAGTTTGCAGAAGACATGCTCGCTTTCTTTGACGAACAGAAAATCGAAAAAGCAGACATCATCGGATTTTCCGACGGAGCAAACACGGCAATCCTCTTTGCCGCAAAATATCCAACACGGATACGCAGGCTCGTCCTCTGCGGGGCATGCATTACACCGAAAGCCGTGAAGCGTTCCATGCAGATTCCAATAACCCTTGGCTATGCAGTTGCATCCCGCTTCAAAAATCCGGAAGCACAGCGGAATGCGGAAATCTTAGGACTTATGGTAAACGACTTCGGCATCCGCGAAGAACACCTGAGAATGATTCAGGCAGAGACGCTTGTTCTTGCCGGAACAAAGGACATGATTCGGGAAAGCCATACGCGAATGATTGCTGAAACAATTCCCCATGCTGAACTTGTGTTCCTTGAAGGAGACCATTTCCTGCCGATGAAAAAAGCGGATGCGTTCAACAGGACTGTGCGTGCATTTCTTTCTTAGATTCAGAAGAAAGAGTAAAAAAGATTGGATTGGGAGGTATTTTTATGGATTTAGTTTCTTTGAGAAGTATCTTCTTACTCTTCGACGAAGGACATGACTGCAAAGGAGACAACTGCCTTTCCGTTTGCGTCAGTTAAGGTGAGTCCTGCATCAGTTACGGTGAAGCCGGTAACGGTCTTTAAGGATGCGAAGTATGCGTCTTCTGCCTCAATCTCCGGGCCGAACATCATAGTGTTTCCGGTCTGGGTGATGGTTACGGATTCTCCGTCCTGAACGTAGGTTCCGAAGTAGTTGTTAACCAGGCCTTTTCCTGCAAAGGTGCCGTCTTCGTTGAAGATGATGGTGACACCGTCAGCGGTTTCCCAGGAACCGACAACGCTCTTCGGTGCTTCGGTGAAGGTGAGTCCGTTTTCAAGGACGAGTTTGCCGTCAACGATTTCATAGGTCTGCTCGCCTGCAAGGGCTGCAAAGAATGCATCTTCCTTCTCGATTTCCGGACCGAACATCATGGTGCTTCCGCCGAGGGTGAAGGTGATGGTGTTTCCGTTAAGAGTGTATTCGCCGAAGTAACGGTTCACATAGGACTGTCCGGCAAAGGTTCCGTCTCCCTTGATGGAGAGGGTTACGTCTGTTCCGCTGATGATCCAGTCTCCGACCGGAGAGTCGGAGTTTGCAGCCGAGCTGATACAGCCGGCAGCAGCAACGATGCCCACAAGGGCAACTGCTAAAACGACAAGTGCTGTCTTTCTCATACTACATCATTGCACCTTGGAGCATATATACTTGGTTTAAGTTACAAAAATTTTCGCAGTTATTGAATGCGTATTTTTCAAAAATAACCGATTTCCTGAGTTTTTGAAAAATTGAGAAAAGTGAGATTCCAGCAGTGCGCGGAAAAATTATGCTTCGGGAACAATGATTCTGCCGTCTGCAATCTCCCGCTCGATATCAGCGATTGCAGAGATTAACTCCTTTGGAACAACCTCTTTCATATATCCGACAAGCCCCACATAATCGCCTTCCGCATATCCTAAGGAGATGGTCTGTCCGCTGAAGTCTTCGCCTTCCTTGTAGAGAAGAACTGTATCGCGGATTGCCTGCGGGATATGCTTTACCACACTGAAGAGCACTGCATCAGGGGCAAGGTAGCTCTGGTCAACATCAACGCCGATGACATAGTTTCCTGTCTCATCCGCGGCCCGAATCGCTCCGGTGCCGGAGGTTCCCGCAACCTGATAGACGATGTCAGCTCCCGCATCATACATCTGCATTGCAGATTCATATCCGAGGGCGGCATCGGTAAACGAACCGGTATAATCCGCCAGAAGCTCAATCTGCACACCGCGTTCTTTTTCCGCCCGCTCGATTCCGGCGGCAAATCCATGGTAGAAGCCTTCCACAATATCCGTGTGCACGCCGCCCATGAAACCGACAATCCGTGTTTCGGTAAGCATACCTGCGGCATATCCTGCGGCATAACTTGGTTCATTGGAGCGGAAGACAATATTTGCCAGATTGTCCGGCTGTTCCCCTGCCGCATAGGCAGTATCCACCATCAGATACTTTTCCGCAGGATTGGCAAGCGCAGAAGACGTCATCTGGGTTACTGTATAGAAGCCGCCGGTCACAATAATATCTGCATCATATTCATGAATCAGACT
>JAGARL010000272.1 GCA_017622255.1 Methanocorpusculum sp. | reverse complement strand
CTCTACACCGAAAGCATCGAACCGAACTTAACCGCCGGAAAGACGCTTGCCTTCGCCCACGGATTCAACATCCACTTCGGCTGCATCAGACCGCCGAAGGACGTAAACGTCATCATGATTGCACCCAAAGGACCGGGACACACCGTCAGAAGCGAGTTCCTCGCCGGAAAAGGCGTTCCCTGTCTGGTCGCCGTTGAGCAGGACGCAACCGGAGACGCACTGGACTTAGCGCTTGCCTACGCCCTTGGAATCGGCGGAGCACGCGCCGGCGTTCTGGAGACCACCTTCAGAACCGAGACCGAGACCGACCTCTTCGGTGAACAGGCGGTTCTCTGCGGCGGCGTGTGCGCTTTAATGCAGGCAGGATTCGAGACCTTAGTCGAAGCAGGATACGACCCGAGAAACGCCTACTTCGAGTGCATCCACGAGATGAAGCTCATCGTCGACCTCATCTACCAGAGCGGATTTGAAGGCATGCGCTACTCCGTCTCCAACACCGCCGAGTACGGAGACTATGTAACAGGACCAAAGATCATCACCGACGAGACCAAGAAGACCATGAAGAAAATCTTAGCCGACATCCAGGACGGCACCTTTGCCAAAGAGTTCCTGCTCGAAATGTCGGATGCAGGCTCGCAGGTCCACTTCAACGCACTGCGCAGAAAAGCCGCAGAACACCCGGCTGAAACCGTCGGCAAAGAGGTCCGCAAGCTCTACTCCTGGAGCGACGAGGACAAACTCATCAACAACTAAGCATGATACAGGATACTATCGTTGACGGATTTGCCAATGCTCCGCACCGGAGTCTGTACCACGCGCTCGGATTTACCAGAGAGGAGCTGTCGCGCCCGATAATCGGCATCGTCAGCTCGCACAATGAGATTGTGCCGGGACACATGAACCTCGACAAAATCGTCGAGGCGGTAAAGCTCGGCGTCGCCATGGCCGGAGGAACTCCGGTCATGTTCCCGGCGATTGCGGTCTGTGACGGCATCGCTATGGGACACACCGGCATGAAGTACTCGCTGATTACCCGCGACATCATCGCCGACTCCACCGAGGCAATGGTCCGCGCCCACGGCTTTGACGGTCTCGTCATGGTCCCAAACTGCGACAAAAATGTGCCCGGACTGCTGATGGCAGCCGCCCGCCTCAACATCCCGACAATCTTTGTCTCGGGAGGTCCGATGCTTGCCGGAAAACTGAACGGGAAAAAGACCAGTCTTTCCAGCATGTTTGAAGCAGTCGGCGCCTATACTGCAGGAAAAATCACTGAAGAAGAGCTTGCCGTCTGCGAGCAGAAGACATGCCCCACCTGCGGTTCGTGCTCCGGCATGTACACCGCAAACTCCATGAACTGCTTAACGGAAGTCCTCGGCATGGGCCTTGCCGGCAACGGCACAATTCCGGCCGTCTATTCCGCCAGAATCGCGCTTGCCAAACATGCGGGCATGCAGGTAATGGAGCTTGTCCGGAAAAACATCCGTCCGCGTGATATTATGACCGAGGCGGCATTCAGAAATGCACTCACCGCAGACATGGCGCTTGGCTGCTCCACAAACAGTATGCTCCACCTGCCGGCAATCGCCAACGAGTGCGGTATTGTCCTGAACCTGGACATGGCAAACGAAATCAGCGAAAAAACGCCGAACCTTTGCCACTTAGCCCCTGCCGGAAACACCTACATGGAAGACTTAGACGAAGCAGGCGGCGTTTATGCGGTGCTTTCTGAACTGAACCGGATAGGACTTCTCGACCGCTCGGCGCTGACCTGCACCGGACAGACCATGGGCGAAAACATCGCACAGGCAAAGAACAAAAACCCGGAGGTCATCCGCCCTGCAGACAACCCGTACAGCAAAACAGGAGGAATCGCGGTTCTGCGCGGCAACTTAGCACCGGACGGCTGTGTGGTCAAGAGAAGTGCGGTCGCAGAAGAGATGCTGGTGCACGCAGGCCCTGCCCGGGTGTTTGACTCCGAAGAAGAAGCAATATCTGCGATTTACGCCGGAGAGATTAAAAAAGGCGATGTGGTGGTCATCCGCTACGAAGGCCCTGCCGGAGGGCCGGGCATGCGGGAGATGCTGTCTCCGACCTCTGCTATCGCCGGCATGGGACTGGACCGCGACGTGGCGTTAATCACTGACGGACGCTTCTCCGGTGCTACCCGCGGGGCATCTATCGGGCATGTCTCGCCGGAAGCGGTCCGCGGCGGGCTGATTGCCTATGTCAAAGACGGGGATAGAATCTCCATCAACATCCCGGAGTACGCGATATCGCTTGACGTATCAGACGAAGAGATAGCAGCACGCAAAGAAACGATGGAAATCAAAAAGAAGACCGGCCTTACCGGCTGTCTGGCACGGTATGCAGAGCAGGTAAGCTCTGCGGACCGCGGAGCAGTCATCAACCAGTTCCGCGGCTGAGGGGAAAACTATGACGGAAAAAGAACTCACACTGGACAGTGTCTATAAGGCAAGTTACGTCCTCCGCGATGTGGTGCGGAAAACTGACGTACTCTACGCCCCGAAGCTTGCGCCGGGGCTGGAACTGTATCTGAAAACCGAGAACCTGCAGGTGACAGGTTCCTTCAAGGTCCGCGGGGCATGCTACAAGATGTCGCAGCTCTCGGCAGAGGAGAAGGCAAAAGGCGTTATCGCCTGCTCTGCCGGAAACCATGCCCAGGGGGTTGCCCTTGCCGCCCAGAAAAACGGCATCCGGGCAGTAATCTGCCTGCCGAACGGTGCGCCGATTTCCAAAGTTGAAGCAACGCGAAGCTACGGGGCGGAGATTTGTCTGGTCGACGGCGTCTATGATGATGCATACCAGAAGGCGCTGGAACTGCAAAACGAGTTCGGCTATACCTTCATCCACCCGTTTGATGATGCGGATGTGATTGCCGGTCAGGGAACAATCGCCCTCGAACTCATCGAGCAGGTACCGGATTTAGACGCGGTCTTAGTGCCGATCGGCGGCGGCGGATTAATCTCCG
>JAGARL010000271.1 GCA_017622255.1 Methanocorpusculum sp. | reverse complement strand
TCCTTGTCCTCTGCCGCACGCTTGATGACCTTGGTGGTCACTAAGCGCTGCTCGACATCAAGGTGTGCGGACGGTTCATCAAGGATGTATAAGTCAGCATCGCGGGAGAGACATAAGGCGATTGCGACTCTCTGTAGTTCTCCGCCGGAAAGCGTTCTGACCTCGGACTGGAGCAGTGCGCCGAGTCCCAGCGGCTCGATGATTTCATGCTGGTAGTAGGAGGAGTCAAACTTGCGGGTTGCCTGACGCAGGATGTACTCAACCGTATCAGAAGAGTTCGGGTCGGCGGTTACATACTGCGGCTTGTAGGAGACGGTAACCGTATCAAAGACTTTTCCGTCATCCGGCTTTTCCACACCGGCTAAGAGCTTTGCAAACGTGGACTTTCCAATACCGTTTGCTCCGACAATTCCAAGGACCTCTCCGCGGCGGACTTCGCCTCCCTCGACGGTCAGTTTGAATCCCGGGAAGGTCTTGGTCATCGACGGAATGTTCATTAAAATCTGGCGGTCCACATCGCTCTCGTGTCCTCGGGTCTCGAAGACCACCGGATAGTCACGGATTCTCACATTTTCCTCATCCACGAATCCGGCAAGGTACTGGTTCACACCAACACGGACTCCCTTCGGGCGGGTAATGATACCAAACGCCGCCGGTTTACCGTATGCTAAGTGGACGGACTCTGCGACCATGTCGAGGATTGCGATATCGTGTTCGACTAAGATAACCGGGTTCTCCTCGGCAATTTCGCGAATCAGCTTTGCGGCAACCATTCTCTGATAGATATCCAGGAACGGGGTGACTTCATCGAGGAAGTAGAAGTTTGCCTTCTTGGAAAGGGCAACAGTGAGTGCCACTCTCTGCAGTTCTCCACCGGATAAGGTTGCCAGGTCCTTTTCCAGGATGGTGGTTAAGGCAAGCTCTTTGATATAGTAGTCAAGCTTTCCGCGCTCGTCATTCTACTTGAGCAAGTTGCCGACCGTTCCCTTGAACACCTTCGGGATAAAGTCAATGTACTGCGGCTTGATGGATGCTTTGATTGTTTTTGCCGCAACCTTCTGCAGGTAGTCGAAGAGTTCTGTTCCGGAGTAGAACTTTAAGACCTCGTCCCACTCGACCTCGTGGTCGAAGATACCAAGGTTCGGTTTGACCTGGCCAGAGAGAATCTTGACGGCAGTGGACTTTCCAATACCGTTTGGTCCAAGGACACCAGTGACCTTTCCGGCGACCGGCTGCGGAAGGCCGTAGAGGACAAAGGCGTTTGGTCCGTAGCGGTTGACCGGGGTGTCGAGCTCCTCCGGGAGCTGGATGATATCGAGTGCTTCGAACGGGCATTTCTTAATGCAGATACCGCATCCAACGCAAAGCTCCTCGGAGATGACCGCACGGTTGTCTTCTCCGATAGTGACGGTTTCGTCACCGGTTCTGACGCGGGGACAGTAGATGATACATTCGTGTGCACACTTCTTTGCGTGACAGCGGTCTTTGTGAACGATAGCGAGTCTCATGCGGCGTTGGAAAGGAAGGAAGTCGACAGCATCATCGTCCAGGAGAGGAACCAGGTTGCAAAGGTCATGAATCCCTGATAGAACCAGTCCTTCTTGCCGAGCTTGGAGATATCAATTCTGATAACCATGAAGATGGTCTTCTGGATAACGATTGCCAGAACTAAGACGAGAAGACCAATGACAGGCATCGGCTGAACGCCTGTTACGGTATCCATTGGACCTGCAAGGTAGAAGGAAGCAAGACCGGCAAGCATACCGAGAACACAGGCGATAGCGGTTCTGATGACACGGTTTACGTGCTCGGACTTCTTTCTTGCCTTCTTTTCTTCCGGAGTTTCCTTGTGCTTCGGAGCCGGTGCCGGTGCTGCCTGCGACGGTGCAGTCTGCTTGGACGGTGCTTCCTGCTTTACCTCTTCTGCTTCTGCTGCCGGTGCTGCCTTGTCTTTGATGAACTTCATCTCGATTGCTTTTTCCGGACAGATTTTCACACACTTTCCGCATCCGTTGCAGAGCTCTTCGACAACCGTTGCCTTCTTGTTTCTGCCGATATAGATGACCGGCATGTCTTTTCTGGACGCCGGGCAGAACTTGACGCAGCGGTTGCACATTGCTGTATTACATTTTTCTTTTCTGATATAGGCTACCTGCATTCGGTACCCTCCCGAATAATAGTTTAATTATATTAGCTTCCGCACCTTATCTATATTAGGATTATATGGCGACATTACAGGGCATGAGCGGGACGGATGTCAGAGCGGAAGTCGCAGAACTTTCCGCCCTCCTTCCCCTCTGGATAGGAAAAATATACCAATACGATACCGCGTCCTTCGGCTTCCGGTTAAACGGAGAGGAAAAGGCGCGTCACCTCCTCTTTGTGGAAAAAGGCGTCCGCGCCCACCTGACAGCGGAGCTTCCCCCCGCACCAAAGAATCCGTCAGGATTCTCGATGTATCTGCGAAAGTACATCGAAGGCGGAAAAGTGCTTTCCATTGAACAGAAGGGAATAGAACGCGTTATCATCATCTCGATTGGAAAAGGTCCGCAGGAATACAAGCTGATTATCGAGCTGTTCGATGAAGGAAATCTGATTTTTACCGATAAGGATTTCAAAATCATCAATGCCTTATCCCAGAAGCGCTTCCGCGACCGTGAGATTGTGGCAGGAGCGCTCTATGACGGCCTTGCAAAGAGCCCGGAGGAGTTATCCTACGAGGAGTTCAAGGAGAAGATTTCCGCCGCGGATTCTGATGTGGTCCGCGCGCTTGCAACAACCTTTATGCTCGGCGGATTAAATGCCGAAGAGATTTGCGCCGAGGCAGGTGTTTCCAAGTCCATGCCGACCGCCTACGCAGAAGATGCTCAGCTTCGCCCGGTCTATGATGCCATGTGCGCCTGGATTTCCTGTCTGGCATCGCCAAAGCCGGTAATTGATGCGAAAGGTGCGTTCCCGCGTCCGGCCCTTGGACGCGAGCCGACTGCACAGTTTTCCACCTTCTCGCAGGCGCTTGATGCCTTCTATCCAAAGCCGGAGCCGGTGCAGGAAGTGGAAAAGGAAAAGCGCCTTTCCCGCGAGGAACGCATCAGGAAACAGCAGGAAGCAGCCATTGTCTCCTTTGACAAGAAAATCGCCGAGGCAAACGAGATTGCCGAGATTATTTACGGACATTACGGAGAGGTACAGGAGACCATTGATGTGCTGTCTGCGGCAAGTAAGAAGATGTCCTGGCAGGACATCGGAAAAGTTCTCAAAGGAAGTGACCTTCCGGCGGCAAAGCGGGTTGTTTCCATCAATCCGGAGAAGGCGTCCGTTGTTCTGGACCTTGGCGAGAAGCACAAGGTAACCATCTTCGTCCACGAGAGCCTGGAGGCAAATGCCGGACGGTACAGCCAGACGGCAAAGAAGTTCCGGGCAAAGAAGGCCGGTGCATACCGTGCGATGGAAGCAGGCATCAAGCATGCCGAGAAGAAAAAGACCGTGACCGCCGGAAAGATGAAGGCAAAGTGGTATCACCGCTTCCGCTGGATGGAGACAACTGACGGCACGGTTGTTATCGGCGGCAGAAATGCGGACCAGAACGAGGAGCTGGTCAAGAAATATATGGAAGGAAAGGACACCTTCCTCCACGCGGACGTGTTTGGTGCATCAGTCATTATCGTGAAAGGACAGACCGAAAAGATGGACGAGGCAGTGCAGTTTGCCGCATCCTATTCGCGTATGTGGAGCAGCGGGGCTGCTTCCGGTGATGTGATAGAGGCCGCTCCCTCGCAGGTCAGCAAGACGCCGGAGTCCGGAGAGTATGTGGCGCACGGTTCGTTTATCATCCGCGGCGAGCGCAAAATCCACAAGGATGTCCCGCTCGAGGTTGCTATCGGAATCATGACCGAGCCGGTCTTGGCAGTAATTGGCGGCGTACCGGAAGCGGTCGAGCCGAAGACGAAGGTCTCGGTGCGGCTTCGCCCCGGAACGTTTGAAGGAAACGATATCGCAAAGAAAGTTCTGCGAAAGCTCAAAGAGGCAATCCCCGAAAGCGAACAGAAAGCACTCAAGGCCGTGCTGAATACCGAAGCGGTTGCCGCGTTTGTCCCGCCCGGAGGCTCGGACATCGTATGAGGGCAACCTTAGAAGAACCGCTGAAGCGGGACGGTTTCGGCGAGTACAAACTGCTCCCGGACTCCTTAGACGACCTCTGGCATCTCTCGCATCTGATCGGCGAGGGTGACACAGTCTATGCAGTGACACTTCGAACCGTTGACGGTCCGAACGATAAAATTCGTGCGGAAAAGCTCGAGAAGCGGCCGGTCAGAATGGGCGTCAAAGCAGAGAAGGTGGAGTTCTCGCCGGATGCAAACCGGCTCAGAGTGTTTGGCACAATCACCTTCGGGCCGGATATTGGTCAACACCACACCCTAAACATCGAGACCGGCTACGAAATCAGCGTGGTCCGCCGCTGGCGGCAGGTGGACTTGGACCGCCTGGAGCGTGCAGTGTCCCAGACAGTGCACGGCGTAATCCACATCGCGGCGGTCGAGGATGGGGAGATTGAGCTCTACCGCATCCGGCAGTACGGCCCGGAGCGGATTGTAACGCTTACTATCGGCAGCGGGAAAACGGCAGGGCTTGACTCACGGCAGGCGCTGTTTGCTGCGGCCGTCGAAAAGCTCGGTCCGGTAACAGGACCAGTGGTTGTTGCCGGCCCCGGATTTGTGAAGGATGATTTCATCAGCTACACAAAATCCAAAGCCCCGGAGTTAGGCGGCAGAATGCTTTCCTGCGATACCCGCCGGTCCGGCTACGGCGCGGTGCAGGAGGCAATCGGCGACGGTGTGCTCTCTCGCGTGGCAGAGGATATCCAGCTTGCCCGTGAAGTCGAGGTCATGGATGAACTCTTCCTGCGCATCAGCAAAAACGGTGCTGTCGCATATGGTTCTTCCGAGGTGCGCGATGCGGTGGACTTCGGGGCGGCTGAGACGGTTATTATCACCGACTCGCGTCTTCGGGACGGCTCGGCGGCGAAGACC
>JAGARL010000270.1 GCA_017622255.1 Methanocorpusculum sp. | reverse complement strand
TCAACGCCGATGCTTCCCCACGCAATCATCTCCGATGTAGAAGCATACATCAAAAACATCGCAGAAAGAAATGGAATCAGCGTAACGGAAGAACAGATAACAGCCGCCGCAGAAGAACTGAAAAACGGATACCTCAAAGGCGTGGATTACAACGGAGAATGGTACGACATTGCAGACGAACCGGGATTCCGCGAAGAAATTCTGCGGGTACTTGGAACAACCTGAGATACAATCATGACACCGCAGGAAAGAAATACCAAGATAATCCTCATCATCCTCATTACAGCCGGCATTCTCCTCGTACTTTCAGGACCGCTATTATTCCTGCTTAACGCAGGACTCTACGAAGAATTCAATTTCAGAGTTCCAACAGAACCCATCCCGGAGAATGCAGTAATTATCAAACTCACCGAAGAAGATTACGAAAAGTACCCCATTCTCAGAAACATTCCTGAATCATTCCACATCGACCAAGGCATACTTTCAGACTACTACATCCGTCCCGGGTGTGTAGACAAAGAAACCGGTTACGCAATCCGGGAAGCATACGGGTATTACACTGGCGGTCAAAACCGCTACATAGAACACAACGGAACAATCTATCGGGTAAACCTCTACGTGTCCTAAACCCACCCTGCTATTTTTTGCTCAAGAATCCGGAAGAACGCCATATCTTATCAGCAACACCAAAAAAAGAGGGATGAGGCTGGTGAATGAAAATTATTCAGTCAGATATTCATCGGTACGAACCCACGCCGCCGCCTCAACCGGAAGCACAAAAATCCTCCCGTCCCCTTTCTCCCCGGTACGTGCATACCCGCGGATAAGAGAAATCAGCATATCCACATCCGAATCCGGAACAACAATCTCCAGCTTCGTCTTCGGAAGCGTATGAACACGCATCTTCCCCGCACGATACTGCAGACAGATACCTCCCTGCTCACCGCGACCGGAAACCTCCGTAATAGTCACTCCCGGAACATCATGTTCCTCCAAAGCATTCAACACACCTTCCACCTTCTCAGGACGGATAACCGCAACAACCATCTTCATACGAAAACCTCCTCAGGCATGCGCCTGCTCTCCATGCTGGCTCATATCCATACCAACATACTCCTCGTCATGCGAAACTCTCAGACCAAGCGTCTTATTGATAATCCAGGCAAGAACAAACGTCACCGCAAACGAATACCCTGCGGCAACACCCGCATCCAGAAGCTGAACCGCAAACTGCAAAACATTTCCTTCCAGAAGACCGCCGACTCCGCAAAGTGCAGAGACCGCAAACACTCCTGTCAGAACCGCTCCGCAGACACCGCCCATACCGTGAATTGCCCAGGCATCAAGCGATTCATCAAGTCTCCTCTTCATTCTCCAGCGTAAAGCGGCATAACAGAACAGAGACGTCAGAACACCGATAACCAAAGCCCCGGCAACATTCACATATCCTGCCGCCGGCGTAATTCCAACCAGACCTGCGAGAGCGCCGGAAATAAACCCGAGCGAACCGGGCTTTCCGCTCTTCGCAGAAACAGCCATCCACGTCAACGCACCGGAAGCCGCAGCAGCGGCAGTCACCAGAAACGCATTCGCGGCAAGACTGTCTGCGGCAAGGGCAGAACCTGCATTAAACCCGAACCATCCAAGAATCAGAAACATACCGCCAATCAGCGTCATTGGAATATTATGCGGCGCAAAATTCTGCGCACCAAATCCAATCCGCTTTCCGATAACAAGTGCCAGAGCAAGCGCCGCAAAGCCGGAACTGATATGAACAACCGTTCCTCCGGCAAAATCAAGCGCGCCAAGCTGAGAAGCCCAGCCTCCTCCCCATGCCCAGTGAGCAAGCGGAGCGTACACAAGCGTCAGCCACAAAAGCCCGAACACAATATAGGACGAAAGCTTCACCCTTCCGACCAGACCGGACGTCAGAATCGCAAGGGCCAGACAGGCAAACATCATCTGGAAACAGACAAACAGGATATCTGGAATCCCATTCGTCACCCCGTCAAACGGAATACCGCTGAGTCCGAGAAACTCCAGTGAACCAATCAGCCCTGCAACATCGCCGCCAAACGCCAGCGTGTAGCCGATAATAATCCACTGAACAATACCAAGAGCAAGAGAAACGAAAGAAAGCATCATCGTTGAGATAACATTCTTCCGTCTTACCATTCCTCCATAGAAAAGGCCTACAGCGGGAACCATCAGCAATACCAATGCAGCTGAAATCAGAACCCAGGCCGTTGCACCAGTATCAAGAACCATAATCGTTCACCTG
>JAGARL010000269.1 GCA_017622255.1 Methanocorpusculum sp. | reverse complement strand
TGCAGAAGCGGCCGGAGGTCTTGTCGGTTGCGGAGTTTATCGAGCTTTCCAATTCCTTTGCGGCACGCCTATGAGTTTTGATGCGTCTCAGGTGTATCAGCCGGCAGAGGATACCTTTTTGTTAATCCGGGCAGCTCTTGCTGAGGTGCGGCCTGACGATGTCGTTGTGGAAATCGGCACTGGGTCTGGTGCGGTGGCTTCCGCGGTACAGAAGGCAGCGCCGCAGACTATCGGTGTGGATATCAATCCGCATGCCGTTGCATACGCGCACGCGGTAAACGGGGTGGAGACGGTTCGAAGCGATCTGTTCTCGGCGGTTTCCGGGAAGTTTGACCTGATTCTCTTTAATGCACCGTATCTGCCGACGCTTCCTGAGGAGCGGATTGACGACTGGCTTGAGTATGCGTTAGACGGCGGCGTTTCGGGAAGGGATGTTATTGAGCGCTTCCTGCCGCAGGCGCTCTCTCACCTGACTGATACGGGCAGAATCCTTCTGCTGATTTCATCACTCACCGGGCTTTCCGAGACCGTTTCGCTTTGTGCGGCATGCGGGGCTGATGCTGCGGTCTGTGCCGAGGAAGAAGTCGAGGACGGCGAGATGCTCTATGTCCTAAAAATCACACGGTCTCTTGCATGAAGCAGTATCTTCCCTCCCTTCTGATTTTTTCCGTATTCGCCGCGGTCGCAGTGATTCTCTGGCAGACGCTGGATAATCTGTTTTATCTCGTAAACTTCCTCTATATCGGAACGGCTGTCTCGCTTGGTTCGTTTCTTTATGTTCGAAAGTACCGCCATGCCCGCCGTATCGTTCAGCTCTTTGTGGGGCTCTATATGCTGGTGTATCTCGGTCTTATCTGCCGGGAGAATATGCAGATTGAGGGCTTCTGGTACTATCTGTTCCTTGGCGTCTTTGATGCCGCGGTGATTCATTATGCGGTGGCGAAAATTTTCGGCCCGTTGGTTTTCGGCAGGGGCTGGTGCGGGTATGCCTGCTGGACAGCTATGGTTCTGGATTTCCTGCCGTACAAAGTTCCGCAGGCCCCGCGAAAGCGTCTCGGCTGGATGCGGTACGTGGTCTTTGTCCTCTCGCTGCAGTTCGTTTTGGCGCTGTTCCTTCTTCCTGTCTCCAACGCGGCAGAGGTGATGTTTTGGGCATTCATCGTTGGAAACCTGCTCTACTATGCGGCAGGAATCCTCCTCGCGGTTCTTTTCAGAGACAACCGGGCGTTCTGCAAATATCTCTGCCCGGTTGCGGTGTTCTTAAAGCCGATGAGCTACTTCTCGCTGCTTCGCATCCGCTGTGATACGACAAAGTGCGTCTCCTGCGGCAGATGCGAGAGAGTCTGCCCGATGAATGTGAAGATTACGGATAACTCCCGGAAGCGGGAGAACGGGACGGAATGTATTCTGTGCATGGAGTGCGTAAAGGAGTGCCCGAAAAAGGCGCTGTAATCCTGTACCTTTACCTTCTCCCGCGAGAAATACCATAGTATGATTCAGCAAATCCGCAAATACGGTGACCCGTGTCTTACAGTGGCCTGTGAGACGGTCGCGGAAATCGGCGATGAGGAGCGCCGGATTCTTGATGATATGGAGGATACGATGCGGGAGTATCACTGCGTAGGACTGTCCGCTCCGCAGATTGGTGTCTGCCGCCGGCTCTTTATTGTCGCGGTGGGCGGAGTGTTTATCCGCGGTGCAAATCCGGAGGTTGTATCCGCCGGTGCACTGGCGGAGGATGTTGAGGGAAGCCCGTGTATTCCGGGAATCCAGCGCCCGGTCCGCCGCCCGAAAAAGATTCTCTGCCGCTATCTGGATGAGAGCGGGGAGACGGTCGAGTGCGAACTCAAAGGAATTGCCGCCCGTGCTTTCTGCCATGAGATGGACCATCACGAAGGAAAGATGTTCATCGACCACCTAAAGCCGGCACAGAGAAAGCTTATCCAGAAAGAGCTGGATAAGATTGCGGCTGAGGCAAATCTCCAATAAGCAATGCTGTCGCATTGCTCTGCAGCGGGGTTTTCTGAGAACCAACGGAAACTCCCTCATACAGCAGATTGATAAAGATAAACAGCGGAACAACTAGTATGACAGCACAACCAACCCGCGAAGAAATCAAAGCGAAAGCCGAGGAGATTTACCCCGGCGTCCTCCGTGTTGCCGAAGTCAAAGGCTGGGGACTGAACGAGAATAAAGACATTGCAGATTCCATCGTTGAGGGACTTGCAAGAAACGTTCTTCTCCGCGGCAAAAAATACTGTCCGTGTGTTCTTCCGTCCGGTGATGCCGAAGAGGACAAAAAATACATCTGTCCCTGCCGGAACTCGGATAAGGATGTGGAAGAGACGGGACACTGCCACTGTTATTTATATATGAAAAAATAACCACTTTCCTTTTTTTTTCAACTGCGAAACCTGCAAACGGTAAGTTATATATTCGTAGTGTGACAATGATTAACAGATGCACAAGAAAGCACTTATGGGGATTGGTGTATCCCTTTTAGTTATCTTTGCCGTCTTAATGGCTGGCTGTGTTACGACTGATGATAATGTTCTTGTTGTCGGTATCGACGGAGAATACCCGCCGTACTCCTATATTGACGAGAGCGGTAAAGCAGTTGGATTCGACGTTGAATCCATCCAGTGGATTGCAGAGCAGAAGGGCTTTGAAGTAGAAATCGCCCCGACCGCATGGGACGGTATCATCCCGGCACTTCTCGCAGGCAAGATTGATATGGTCTACTCCGGTATGAGTATCACTCCGGACCGCTTAGAGAAAGTCACCTTCTCCAACCCGTACTGGGAAGTTAACCAGGGTGTTGTCGGAAAGGCAGGAACCACCGCAACCCTCGAGCAGTTTGAGGCAGGAGAACTCACTATCGGTGTCCAGAGAGGATGTTCTGCAGACCAGTGGATGCAGGAAGAGTTCGGAGAGAAGTACGATGCAATGTACCAGGATGGAAAGATTAAGCTCTACGACTCCTTCCCGCAGTCCATGGTTGCACTCGAGCAGGGACTTGTTGAGTGTGTCATCTTCGACGATGTAAACATCGAGACCTACATCAAGGGCAACGACGCATTCCAGATGATTGGTGTAATCGAGACCGGTGAGGTTTACGCAGTCGCTATGCGCAACGAAGACACTGACCTCCACGCACTCATCAACGAAGGTCTTGAGGAACTCATGGCCTCTGAGAAGTGGGAAGAACTCAAACTCAAATACATCGTTGAGTAAATCAATTAACTGCCCACCCGGCAGTTTCTTTTTTTCAGACATCCTATAGTCTTACATGGAATGCAGTAAATGCCGAAGCGAAGCGGTTGTAACGCAGGCATATTCCGGTCTCTCTCTTTGCATGCGGCATCTGATTTCCGATATCGAGTCGAAGGCAAAAAAGGAAATCCGCAAGAAAG
>JAGARL010000033.1 GCA_017622255.1 Methanocorpusculum sp. | reverse complement strand
GCTAAGAGAATCAGCCAGATATTTGCGGCCTTGAGCGCTTCCAGTGTTCCCACATCTATCGTGAACAGCAGGAAGAGAAAAAGAACGGTAAAACTGATTCCCAGCGATATCAGCAGAAGACGTTTTTGTATTTTATCCATACAGCGAGTACTAACTATTTGGGTTTAAACGATATATGTGTTATAGTTGGAAAACAAATAGTAGAGTATCTATGAATATCCTGTTTGTTGTCTGTGGAGAAGGGCTGGGGCATGCATCCCGCTCAACAAAACTGGCAAACCATCTCAAAAGGCGCGGGGAAAACTGCATCTTTGCCTCATACGGGAAAGCATATTCCTTTATTCAGAAACAAACCGACTGCAGAGTCTATGAAATCTCCCGCGAGGTTACGCTGGAAGGTTCCGGCGGATATTTCAGTATCGGAAAGACCCTGAAATCCTCACTCGGTATCCCGGTATCGCTCATGAAATCCTTTTTTACCGCACGAAGGATTCTGAAACAGGAAAATATTGACGTCGTCGTCTGCGATACGATGTTTGCGGCAGGCGTTGCCGCAAAGACTCTTGGTATTCCGGTTCTTTTTATGACGAACCAGAACTACTTCAGTTCACTCGCAGAGCCGGATGTATGGTACTGGAATCTGTTTGGAAAAGTCATCCGGACATACCTGTCGCTTATTCCAAAGAAGGTCCTCGTGCCCGACTTTGCCCCGCCGCATACGATTTCCGGCTACAACTTCCGGATTGCAGAAAAGGAGAAGGACCGGTATATTTTCATTGGTCCTATTCTTGACCCGTCGATTCACGACTTTGCCCCGTCAGAAGAGATTGTCTTTGCAAGTTTCGGCGGCGAGCCGTTTAAGATGCCGCTCTATGCGATGCTCAAAGAAATTTCCGAGCAGGATACCGCCCTCGACGTCCATGTCTTTGCAACATCGCCGGGCCTTCCGGAGGAGGGAAAAAACTTCAAAATTGCCGGTTATGTGGAAAGCATTTTCCCTTACATGGCATCAGCAAAGACCGCTATCATCCACGGGGGTCTTACCTCACTGCATGAAGCGCTGTACTTTGGAAAGCCGGTTCTCTTAATCATCGACCCGTATCATCCGGAGCAGGGAAACAACGGCAGAAAGGTTGAAGAACTGGGATGCGGCATGATGATTCGCGGAGACTCGGTGACTGCAGAATCCCTGCATACGGCAATTCTTTCCTATATGCAGATGAAGCCTGCAGACCTGCGGGGACTGTATGCGGAAAACAACGGCGCGGAAAACTTCTGCCGGATTCTGGACGAAATAAGAAAAGAGTGAGTGCGGGATAAAAAAAATTATTTTTTCGTATAGGTCTTTCCCATATACTGGTGTTTGTCGGAGTCACCGCCTTTGGCAACCACATAGAACCACTGGAATGCGGAGCGGAAGAGACCAAAGTTGATGTAGCGTCTCATCGAGAAGCCGACAATCATCTTCATATCCAGGTGGACTTTTCCGAAGTGCTTCATGCGTTTTGGAAGCTCCCAGTCATCTCCTGCATCGCAGACGCGGTACATTCCCGCCTCAATGAACTCTTTCTTGCGGAATGCCGTGTTTGCGCCAAGTGTTGCATAGAAAATGCCCGTCTTTCCGCCGAGCCAGACCACTCTGTTGTAGAGGAAGACCTCGATTTTGTGTTTTAATCCCGGCTCAAGCGGGTAGATTGGACCATAGAAGGTTGCCGCCTCCGGATGGTTTTTGAAATCATTGACAATCGTCTCGAGCCAGGTTCTCGGGAAGAAACAGTCTGCATCGGCTGTGACAATCCAGTCATACTTGGCTTCCATTACACCGTCGTTTCTTGCTCCGCCGACCTTTTTGCTTGTCTGGATGAACACCTTGTCCGCATACTTTGCGGCAATCTCGCGGGTGTTGTCCTTCGAGTTTCCGTCAACGACGATTACTTCGTACTGGTCGCGGGGAAGTGTCTGGTCGCAGACACTTTTCAGACAGGCTTCAATTCCTTCTCCTTCGTTAAATGCCGGGATAACAACAGAAATCATGAATTATTCTCCACAAAGTTCAGGACGCTTCTGATACAGCCGTCCATATTCAGATACTCAAACTGCGAGAACCGTCCGACAAGATCGAGACCTAATCCTTCCAGATACTCGCGTGCAGTCTTGATGTTTTCGAGGTAATCAACATCATAGACCACGTACGCATACTTGAAGCGGTCAACTGCCGTGTGGACCACATTGTCCGCGGCAAGTCCCATTGCCCGAAGACCGGAGACGGTGTGCTCGATGATTTCCGCATCGGACATCTTCGAGATGTCGTCGCCTTCGTTGTAGGTAATCTCCGCGAGGATAGAGGAACAGCCTTCCGGTGCAACTTTGGTTGAGAAGTTGGACGGGAAGGATAAACGGTTGAATGCTCCCCACTGCATCTCCGGAACGTACATCCAGGAGATGTCCGGAATTTCTCCTTTGATTCCCACGGAAATGCAGGCAATCGAGTTGTAGCGAAGGGCAGATACCGTGTCTTTAATCTGCTGCGGGATGTCGGATAACATCGGAAGCAGCACATGCAGCGGAACGGTGGAGATTACGCGGTCTGCTTCATAGACTTTGTCTCCTGCCGTAACCTTCCAGCCGTCGCCGGAGCGCTCGACTTTGGTGACCTCGGTGCCTGTCATAATGCGGTCTTTTACCGGAGACTCGATTGCACGAACCAGTGCTTCGATACCGCCGGTTACCGGGTAGGAGAAGACCGACTGATGCGTGTAGCCTTCTGTCTCGATTCCGACCGCGGACTTGATGATGTCTTCTACCGGCGGACGCGGCACTCTGCCGTCCATCCAGTGCTTGGACATCTTCTCGGTCGGATAGTTCCAGATCTTCTCATTGTATGGAACAAGATAACACTCGGCAATTCCTTTTCCGAAGGTGTAGTAAATCCATTCCTTAAAGTTCTGCGGCTCGGCGACCTCGCCTTTTTCAACTGCCACGAGGTTTTTCACATACTCGTTGATGCAGAAGAAGAGGTCTTCTTTTGGAAGGTCGGATAAGCCGTTTTCGAACGGGTATTTGAGGTAGAGGTCTTTGTAGAAAATCTTCGTGTTGCGGTTTCTGAATTCCCGGTTCTCTTCGAGAACATTCTGCATGAACTCGAGAACTTCCGTGTCGCGGGAGAAAATAATATGCGAGCCGCCGACATCAAAGGTGAATCCGTTTCTCTCTTCCGAGATACAGAGACCTCCGGTCTTTGCTTCTTTTTCGAATACGAGAACTTCGTCTCCCTTCTCTGCAAGGAGACGTGCGAGGGTGACACCAGTCAGCCCTCCGCCGAGGATTGCCCATTTTACAGACATGATTTTTACCTGATAATTGAGTGGACGAGCGCACCAATTGCTGAGCGTTTCATATCAATCGCATCGTACTGACACATTTCGTGACAGCAGTAACAGCGGATACAGTTGGTTAAGTCAAAGCTTGCCTTCTTCTGGACGATTTTGGCAGCCTTGACTGGACATATTCTGACACACTGTCCGCAGCCGACGCATTTTTTGCTGTTGATAACCGGAGACGGGGCGTAGATTTTTCCCACACGCTGGAGTCTGCGGTAAATGGTTTTCTTGTGCCAGGACTCCTTTACTTCCACACGGTAGGTGGACGGCGGGGTGAAGTCCGTCATTGGAACGATTTCATCTCCGGCAACCGAAACTTCATCGATTAATCCGCGGCGCAGTGCAGAAATTGTGGTAGCGATGCTTTCCGGCGCCATACCGATTAAGGTCTGGGCAGAGACATCCAAGCCGTAGACGGATTTGGATGCTAAGACATAACCCACTTCCTTCGGGCTTCCCCCCATTGGACCGTTGCCTTCCATTCCGACAACTGCATCCATAATGACAAAGTCCGGGCGGATGAGTTCGTTTAAGTCAACCAGCATCTCGGCAAAGTCGGTGAAGTCCGGGAATCGGGAGTGGAAAACCGGTTTATCCAGTCCCGGAACAACGCCGAAGGTGTTTTTGACTGCTCCGGAGTAGTGGGCGAACATGTGCGTCTTTAATTTGCAGACGGAGATGATGACATCAGCATCACAGGCCTGATTGATAACGGTAAACCGTTTCATAACGACACCTTCCGGAATCGTGCGTTCCTGATATCCGGTGTCGTAGTTCAGCTCAATTCCCAGCTCTTTTGCCACATCCTCAATGCCGCATTTATGATACACCCGCTTTAAGGAACGCTGGTTGTACATGATTCCAGCGCCCGGACTGTCGGCAATGGTTAAAATTCCGCCCGCGTCGATAATCATCTTTCCAACCGCGTAGATAATCGCCGGGTGCGTGGTAACTGCCCGGTCGATTGCGGCGTCGGCTAAGAGGTTTGGTTTGAGGAGAACACGCTTTCCGTTGACGTTTGGAAGGCCTCCTGCTGCTTTCACAGCTTTCTCCACTGCTTTTAGAACCTCTTCTTTCTCGTAGGATTTACATTTTGCCGAGCCGGTTATGGTTTTCATGGTTGAATAAATCTCCGCGGGTGTGAGCAGTGCAGGAAAAATCCTGCATATATGCTATAGTATTTGATTTTTATCATATAAGAATAAGAAGGGTTTTTCGGCAGACGCCGAACGGAACTGCCGGAGTCACTGAGAGAAGAGTATGGTTTACAGCCCGTATTCAGAAATATGCAAAAAAAGAAAAGAGCCTTACTCAAGCTCTAATGTTCCGGCAATTCTCAGCTTTCCGCCGTCGAGATAGTGAATAACTGCCTTGTCCCCCGGTTTGAATACAAGCGGCGTTTCCAGTTCGATGGTTAACGTCGGGTTGTGCCAGTCGTCTCCGTTTTCCACACCGACAACACGGGCAGATAAGAACTGCATCCAGTGACCGAGGGACACAACCATCTGTTCCTTAAAGGCTGCCGGCCAGTACTTCACGAGGTGTGCCTTTCCAACAAGCTCGGTCTTGTGGATAATTGCCGGGTTTGTGGTCAGCACATAGCCGCGGTCAAGGTCGTCTGCCTCAATATCCTTTAATGCACAGCCGACACGGTCTCCCTCATATGCGGACGGGAAATCATCATCATGCTTCTGCACGGAGCGGACCTGACAGGTCTTTCCAATCGGCTCGACACGCATCTTGTCGTGCTTCTTAATCCAGCCCTCGGCAACGCATCCGAGAATGACCGTTCCAATACCTCTCACATTGAAGTGGTGGTCGATTGGAACGGTTCCGACAGCGCCATCCTTTGGTTCGAGGTCAGGCTGTGCTGCAGCACGCTCTAAGAGTGCGGCAGAAAGCGTGATGAAGTCCTCTTCCATTACCGTGTAGGACTCAAGAACTGTTCCCTTAATCAGCGGAGCAATCTGTTCCGGCTGGATGTAGTTTTTCAGGATAATGGTTCCGGCCTTCACATCTGCACAGTCGAGCATTAAAATCCACTCGGCAAGCATTGGGGTAATCTCCTCAACAACCACAATTGCCTCGTGAGCCATAGAGACAACATAGAACAGCGGAGCAAGCCGGTCCGGGTATCTGGTTGGTTCCAGAAGCGTTACAGTATCGTGGCCCTTTTTCAGATTATAGAAGGTAATATCAGTACTGGTTCCTTTTTTTCCCAGTTCGCGGGAATATCCGTTCGGAGCAAGTACGGCGACGGTTAAATTCGGCATGTTCCTATATATTTGTCCTGTTAGATGATTAGGATTGCTCTCCGATGCGGACAAAACCCCGCAAAGATTTATTTTGTTATCTGACATATTATCTGATACATGAAAAATGTAAAAATGTCGGTCGAGGGAGACATCCTGACCATCAAGGTCGACCTCTCCCAGGAATTTGGTCCGTCCGCATCCGGAAAAACTATTATGATTGGTTCCACCTTAGGAAACAAGCAGATTTCCCGTAAGCACCCTGATGTCCGTGTGGGTGTAAACGTTTATAAGAAAATTGAAGAAAAGAAAGACTAATTTCTCTTTTTTATGAAACCTTACGTAATTATTAATGCGGCCATGAGTGCCGACGGTAAAATATCCACCCCGCTTCGCAAACAGACGAAAATCTCCGGTGCTGATGATTTTACCCGTGTTGACGCACTCAGAGCCGAGTCTGATGCAGTGCTTGTTGGAATCGGGACCGTCCACTCCGACGACCCGTCTCTTCGCCTGAAAAGCGAAGCATTAGCTGAAGAGCGTATCAAAGCAGGAAAACCGGCACATCCGATGCGGGTTGTTGTCGATTCCCGGGCAGATATGCCGCTTGATTCCGACATGTTCAAGAAAGGTTTAGGACAGGTTGTGGTGGTCGTTTCCCGCGCGGCACCGGCAGAGAAAGTTTCCGCGCTTTCGGAAAAGACCACGGTAATTACCGCAGGCGAAACCCGCGTTGACCTTGCAGAGATGCTTGAGAAGTTAGGGGAGATGGGAGTAAAACAGCTCATGGTCGAAGGCGGTTCGACGATTCTCTGGTCATTTATGAGCCAGCGGCTGTTTGACGAAATCAGAATCTATGTAGGGGCATTAATCATTGGAGGAAAAACTTCTCCGACCTTTGCAGACGGCGAGGGATTCACTGAGGTGGATGAGTTCCCGCGGCTGACATTAAAGGATGCAGAACGCATCGACGACGGCATTCTGCTTACCTGGCTGAAGAAGGAATAAACTTAATGAAGAAACACTGCTGGAAGAACAGATTGCCGGATATGCAGAATATAAAAAACAGGTAAAGTACCGGCTGATTCCGTTTATCTGGTAAAAAAAAAGAGTAAACCCTTCTTTTTTTATTCTTCGCTGCGGATTCCGTAGATGACTTTTAAGGCATCGCAGGCATCTTCAAGTTCCGGCATCGGGCATCCGACCGAGCCTTTGAAGCCGGTATATCCATAGACAGCGTTGAGTGCTTTTTCCAGAGCCTCAGGGCCTTCGTCCTGCGCGATTCTTCGCAGGAAGTAAATAACCGATTCGTCTCCGCCGGACTGCTGGAATACCCGGCCGTTTTTCATTCCGGCATACATGGAGAAGACGATT
>JAGARL010000268.1 GCA_017622255.1 Methanocorpusculum sp. | reverse complement strand
CTCACGGAAAGCTCAAAAAGATTTCCACCTACACTGCAGGGACAAGCGTCTATGTCCGTATGGCATACGAGACCGGCGATGCAATGGGGATGAATATGGCTACCCTTGCCTCAGAAGCCGCGGCAAAAGTAATCGAAGAGGCAACCGGTCTGCGGCTGATTGCCGCATCGGGCAACATGTGCTGTGACAAAAAACCTGCCGCGATTAATGCAGTGGAGGGAAGAGGAAAAACCGTTTCCGCAGGTGTTTTCCTCTCTGACGAACTCATCCGCACAGTGCTGAAGACCGAAGCATCCCATCTGATCGAGGTAAACACCAGAAAGAATCTGGTAGGTTCAGCCAGAGCCGGAGCACTTGGGTTCAACGCTCATGCGGCAAATGTAGTAGCCGCTCTTTTCCTTGCCTGCGGACAGGACGCCGCGCATGTGGTTGAGGGAAGCAACTGCATAACAACAGCAGAAGCCGCAGAAGGCGGAGTGTATGTCTCGGTAACGCTTCCCTCTCTGCAGGTTGGAACCGTCGGCGGCGGGACAACTATCGCCTGCCAGAACGAATGCCTGAAAATGCTGGACTGTGCAGGAGACGGCAAAGCAAAGAAGTTTGCAGAAATCGCCGCCTGTGCTGTTCTTGCCGGAGAGTTGTCGCTTCTCTCCGCTCTTGCCGCAGGACAGCTGGGCAAGGCACATAAGGAACTTGGAAGAGGGTAACTGGAGCTAAGGCGGCACACCGCCGCATGCTCCACAGGCGTCGCGGGCATACGCTGAGAGCCAAAAGCTCAAAGCATGAACACGGCTGAAAGACGTGTGTACGGGCGAGGCACATAAAGAGCTTGGACGCGGATAAGTTAATCCCGCAGAAGTTCCATCTCCATTGAGAGACGCCAAACATTCTTTTTTGAACGCTTTGACTGCCCGGCAATCAGCATCATGCGCTCTTCAATAGTAATCTCCCGCGAACCCTTTGCAAGATTATCCGCATGGGCAACAATTTTTTCCTCCAGCGTCTTTGGAACACAGTTTGCCGGCGCGAGGTTTAAGAGAACGCAGTCATCCTCGGAAAGTCCTGCCCCTGTATGACAGCGGATGATTTCCGTGATTTCATCACGCAGTCCAAGCTTGCGGGAAAGCTCTGCTCCCTCTCCGGCATGCCGG
The DNA here is from genome assembly GCA_017622255.1 of Methanocorpusculum sp. GTDB lineage: Archaea > Halobacteriota > Methanomicrobia > Methanomicrobiales > Methanocorpusculaceae > Methanocorpusculum. The sequence continues at coordinate 5,221 of JAGARL010000268.1, read as the reverse complement.
ATGGAATGCGTTACACTGCGGCCCAAATCATGGAGCATTGCCCCTTCCTCTACGAGAACAGAATCAACAGAGACTCCGCGGTAACGGGAAGCGAGCTCAGCGGTTCTTTTACAATGGGAAACAACACCGGCATCACAGCCGGCGGAAAAAAGAATTTGGGATAACCGGTCGCTCATTCCTCAGCGAGAGCGGCCTTCATCTTCTCGATACGGTTTCTGAGTGCAGATACCAGCAGTTCATCATCAAAGTGAACCAGCATATCTCCGCACTGCGGGCAGGAGAAGTTCAGAGACATTGCCTCATTGAACGTCATCATCAGGCCGCAGTTTCCGCACTGATAGAAATCATTGTTCTCATCATAGCGGAGACGGGCAGAGAGCTTCTCCACAACAGTCTGCATCTCTCCTTCAAGGACGGACGGAATATTTTCCATCTTCAGAACCCAGAGGTAGGTGAGCCATCCGGTCTCGCGGTTGGTGATTCTGCGGTATTCGGCGAGACGGTGCTCATATAAGCTGTAGAGTGTGTGGCGGACAGAGTTTAAGTTGATGCCGGTAATCTCCGCAATTTCCTCATCGCTGTGCTCCTCTTCCGGGCAGCTCCGAATCAGTTCCATTCCCTCATCGCCGACAAGTTTGTAGAGATATTGATAAATTGCCGGGTTGTTGAGGTCTTCCTCTTTGATTGCGGTCATTCCTTTATATGTTGGATGGCAAGACTAATATGTTTATCCAGTGAAGCAAGCGCTGCTTCCGGGGTGTCTCCCTTGCCCAGAACAGAGAACATAACCTGTCCTTTCTCAAACGTTGTTCCCGGATACGGGATATCGGTTATGATATCTGAAAGCGGGAGTAAATCCGTTTTGACCGTCATGTCTTCCGGTGCGGTCAGGATTTTGCGGACGGCAAAACCTTCCGGCACAGCCGGTCTTTCCGGCAGAATGCCAAAGCAGGCATCCAAGTGCAGCTGGAAGATGGAAAGTCCCAGTGCTCCTTCGACCGTTTCGAGGGTTCCCTGGAAGCGCGGATTAATCTCGATTGCATAGGCTTCGGTGTCCGTTAAGACAAAGTCGATTCCAATACAGCCGACACACCCTGACTCTGCCGCGATTTTTTCTGCGATGTCTGCCATGCGGGAAGCCATCGGATGCGGACAGGGAGTCATCGAACCGGAGAATGCGTACGGGCAGAAGTCGCCGCCGCGAAGAATCTGCATGTTAGTGCAGAGAGCTACCGCCTTTCCGCCTGTTGCCAGACAGCAGACGGAAGCAGGCGTTCCTTCCACGAACTCCTGCAGCATGAATGGTTCGTTCTGTACAAACTCAAGCCACTCGAGAAGCTCTGCTTCACTGTGCACCACTGCATTGCGCCAGCCTCCCGCGCCGGAAAGCGTCTTTGCCATTGCAGGGTAGTTTCCGCGCTCGAGGCGTTTTGGCACCGGAATGCCGATTTCCTCAAAGAACTTCTGCGTCTCGCCTTTGTCCATAAAGCGTTCTGCCGCTGCAGGGGATGTGCCGAGACGTTTCGGTACATCCAGCAGTTCCGCACCGGAGGTGGTTACCACATAATCCGGATTGTGGCGGGACATCATCTCTTCGATGGCAAACGGCAGTTCTTCAAGTTCGTCAAATGCCATGTGGTCTTTGACGACAGCGGTTAAGTCTGCATCGCAGAAATGGTCCACCGCATAGACAGTGTATCCTGCTTTTGCGGCTGATACTGCAACGTGACGCGTAGTAAATCCTGCAACGAGGACGGATTTACTCATGTTCCTGCTCGTGCTTGATGGTGTGTTTGCCGACCTTGGTCGGGATTACTTCAAGCTCCGGGTTGTCGAAGGAAAGTTCCAGCTCGCGGCCTTCGTATAAGTGGTCGAGGAAGAGTGCGACGGCAGAAATCTCGGAGTGCGGCTGGTTTGCAACCGCAACATTGTAGTCTGCAAGTTCGTATAAGTCTCCCGGGACTTTTTCTGCACCGACAACAACTAAGACCTTCTCTTCCTGTCTGATGTCTGCGATGACATCCTGCAGACGAAGGCCGTACATGGTTAAGTGGACAACTTTTCCGCCGTCCTTCTTGAAGCGGTTGATGCAGGACTTCCACTTCACGTCATTTTCGCAGAAGTAGTCGCCGCCGAAGCGCTTTGCAACATCGGCAATGCTGTCTGCAACTTTTGCATCATCTGCTGCGAGATACATACCGGAGGCCCCAAGCGCTCTGGTGCTTAAGCCGACGTGCGTGGTCACTCTCTGATCGCGTTCCGGGCGGTGTCCGATGCGTAAGATATAGGATTTTGGTGTCAGATTCATTTTCTCACTTTGATTACGCCGTTTTCAATATAGATTCCGCAGTCATCATCAGCCGGTGCATTGGCAATCTGGCTTGCGAAGATGAAGTCTGTAATGGATAAGGGACAGGCGCGGTCTCCTCTTACCATGACAAGGCGGGATTTTTCGAGGCGGGAAAGCGAAGCACGGACAGCTTCCTCATCCAGACAAGTCTGTTCTGCAAGTTCAGATATGGCTCTTCCTTCATCCGGGATGAGGTGGTAAATTTTCCAGTCGATGTCTTCGTCTCTCATGCGTAAACAGTTATACGCCTGAAAGATAATGAATCAATCGACAAAGCAGGACAGACAAACCCATCCTAAAGGGTATTACCCAGCAAACGCCAATAGTATAGCAAATGCCCCTCATGCCTGAATTTGAACTCTCAGCTCTTGCAGACGAACTCTACGAAGCATCGGAAGATGATGATTTCCGTTTAGCGGAACTGATGCGGGAGCTCCCGAAGGAGACCGGAGATGCGCTCTGCACCTCGAATCTGACCAATGCACTGCAGGCATTTATCTATGCGTTCGGCTATGAGCCGAAGATTGACATCAGCGACCTCCTGCTTCTGCAGCCGTCAACGTCTCTTCTTCGCGGAATTGTAATCGAAAAAGTGGAACTTGCAGAGCTGGTGTTCGGGTATGACAAGGAGAAGAAGATGTTTTTAATCGGCGTCTTCGACGGGGAAAAGATGTGTGCGGCGTTCTCCGGAGACAAAGCATACGAGGCGGCAAAAAAGTGGGCAAAGGAGAATTGTGGATAATATGAGGGCTAAAGCGTTAGCTGCATGCCCTCCAGGCGTCGCGGGCATACGGGCGGTGGAAAAGAAGTGGGCAAAGGAGAATTGTGGATGAGGACGAAGGAGAACTGCGGATAATACCATGATTTACCTCATAAGTGACTACAGCCTTGGCGCTCACCCGAAAGTCATACAGGCGCTCATGGAGTCAAATCTCGAGCACACCGACGGATACGGCTTGGACCGCTTCAGTGACGAATGTACCGAACTGATTCGGGAATGGATTAGGAAGCCGGAGGCGGACGTGCATTACTTTGTCGGCGGGACACCCTGCAACACCACCACAATATCCGCAGGTCTCAGGCCCTATGAAGGAGTCATCACTCCGTCTACCGGACACATCTATGTCCATGAAACAGGCTCTATAGAATCAACCGGACATCGTCAGTTTGCCATGCCGACAAAAGACGGCAAGCTTCGCCCTGAAGACATCGAAACCGCACTGCTGCATCATGAGGATGAACACACTGTCATCCCGAAGATGGTCTATATCACCCAGCCGACGGAAAACGGCGGCGTATATACCAAAGCGGAGATGACGGCTCTAAGCAATTGCTGCAGAAAGCATAACCTGACATTCTACATCGACGGTGCAAGACTGGGGACTGCGCTTACCTGGCCTGAAAACGACCTCACCATTCAGGAAATTGCGGATTTAGCGGATGCATTCTATATCGGCGGGACAAAGATTGGCGCACTCTTCGGAGAAGCGCTGGTTCTCACTCATCCGGAAAAGTTTGACGACCGCTTCCGGTACATGATAAAACGTCAGGGAGCACTTCTTGCAAAAGGACGGCTGATTGCCGTACAGCTGAAGGCGCTGTTTGCAGGCGGTGAGGATTCGCTGTACTTTGCATTAAGCAGACACGAAAATGAACTGGCAATCAAACTCGCCAACGGCATCGTCGAAGCAGGCTACGAACTCTGGGTGCCGCATCAGACAAATCAGGTGTTCGTCATCATGGACAATGCAAAGATTGCCGAGCTGGAAAAGGAGTTCTTCTTCTACACCTGGTGTCCGTATGACGAAAACCGCTCGGTAATCAGACTGGTTACCAGCTGGGGCACAACAGAAGAAGATGTGGACGCACTGCTGAAAGCGCTGTAGAAAAGAATACCTGATAAAAAGGGAAAAACCGCCAATCCACACGAATCTCAGCCAATCGCATCTCGAACCCCTCGCTCCCTTCGCCGCGACTTAATCGTCGCGTCTCGTGTTGCTCTCGCAACCGCTCGGCGAGATGCTTGACTCGCGCTTCGGCGCTCGCATAACATTGTTCGTGAGCGCGGGCGGCGCGAACCAGCATTCCGCCGAACGCTGGCGAATGCCACGAACACGTCTGCAAGACGTGTGAGAGTTCGGGTTACGGAATGCGATTCGCTATGATTCGTGGATTCTTTCACATAAAAAGAGGATTATTTCCGCATCATTCCAAGGAATAAATCCTCTTCCGGTGCGATAGAGGCGATTTCTTCCTGCTCCGCCTTCTGATACTGGTATCCGCGAATCAGAACCGCAGGCGTACACTCATCCGCTTCTCCCATCAGAAGCTCTGCGGCGGATGCGAGACCGTCTGCGACAGCTCTGCGCGTTACCTGCAGTTCATGCCCGAACAAATCCTTTTTTCCGCGCTCATCAGTGATAGGGCGAATACCGGCGACACCGATAGCCACCCCGGAAACGCCAAGCCGCATCGCATGCGTCCGCGAGTCGATAACCAGAACCGCAACATCCTTTCCGTACCGCTCCTTTATCTCCGCGCGGACTCTTGCCGCACTTGCATCCGGATTCTCCGGCAGAAGAGTGACCATTCCGTCCGGCGCATTCGATTCATCAATTCCTGCATTCGGCAGGAACAGATTGCCGCGGCGGGCAAGCAGATATCCGGGAACGCCCCCTACAATCTCATCGCTTTCCCGAAGCACAATCTCTGCAAGCCGCACATCTATCGAATATTCCTGTGCGAGAGCATTCGCCCGAGCGCTCGGCACAACATCGCTTAAGCGGATAATTCTGCCTTCGGCAGTTGCGAGCGGAGACTCTGCAAGAACTAAAATATCTCCGTCGGCAAACCCTCCTGCGGCTTCTTCTG
>JAGARL010000267.1 GCA_017622255.1 Methanocorpusculum sp. | reverse complement strand
CACTTCTCTGTCTGCTGATTCCGGGACTCTTTGTAGCACTCCTGCTTCTCAAGCTCCCGCAGCATCCGCTCAAAGAAACCGCGGCAGAAGCGGCCGAAGCAAAAGCGGCAAAGCCGAACTACAAGGGAGCAGCTCTCATGCTCGGCATCAGCTCCCTTCGTTCCTGGGTGTTCTACGGATTCCTTGCCTTCGGCGTGGAGTATCTCTCCGGCTATGCAAATGTGGAGTATGTTCTGGCGACCGGTGTTATCAGCGGTATGATTTTTGCCGGAATGTTCGGCACCCTTCTCATCGGTCCGCTGTCGGATAAAATCGGCAGAAAGGAGGTCATGGTTCTCTCCTACTTCGGCGGTGCGTTAGGCTATGCGGGAATCTTTCTCTTCTCCGGCATCGCCTCGGTTCTCTCGCTGGTTGTTGCCGGATTTTTCCTGATGGCAACCGCCTCGGTGGAAATCGCGACGGTGCAGGAGATGATGCCCGGAAGCGTCGGCTTTGCATCCGGGGTTGTTATCGGCATCCCGCAGGGAATGTCTGCTCTCTCCATGGTTGTAATCGGCGTTATCGCAGACTTCTTCGGCCTGCCGTTTTCGCTTTCCATTCAGGTCATCTTTATGGCTGCCGCATTTGCAGCATGCCTTGCACTGCCGTATCCGCTGAAACTTTTGAAGCGGCGTACGGCATAATCCTCTCTTTTTTCTTCGCCCTATTCATCTTCTTTATCTTTTCTTACCGCAAATAGTTAGAGCAGAATGGGATGGGAAAACAGAACTGACTGTCACGTTCTTGTTATCGGCTCGGGCGGTGCGGGAATCCGTGCCGCGGTTGAGGCGGAAAAGTACGGAACGGTCTCAATTATCTCCAAAACAATTACCGGCAAAGGCGGCTGTACGGTTATGGCAGAGGGCGGATACAATGCGGTACTGTCCGATGCCGATGCGGTCTCCGTGCACTTCGAAGATACCGTAAAAGGCGGCGCTTATCTGAATGATGCAGCACTGGTTGAAGCGCTTGTCAGCGAAGCGCCGGCAAGAATCCGCGATTTATTCAACTGGGGTGCAGTCTTTGACCTGACCGCAGACAATACTATTGCTCAGCGTCCGTTCGGCGGTCAGCGGTTTGCCCGCACCTGCTACGCCGGAGACCATACGGGACATGAAATGGTGATGACGCTTTTAGAGCGGCTTCGCGGCTCCAACGTCGAAATCCATGATGAAACAACGGTTCTCGAACTGGTAAAGGACGGCGACCGCGTGGCAGGAGCGGTAACTGTCGACCGGAACGGAGAGCTGGGACTCGTTACTGCGGATGCGGTAATTCTTGCCACCGGCGGCGCCGGACAGCTGTATGATGTAACCACCAACTCTACAGCCGGAACCGGCGACGGATATGCGCTCGGATACCGGGCAGGGGCAAAACTCATCGATATGGAACAGGTCCAGTTCCACCCGACAGGAGCGGTCTTCCCGGCAGATTCCCGGGGACGCTTAATCACCGAAGCGGTCCGCGGCGAAGGCGGTCTGCTCAGGAACATCCACGGCGAGCGCTTTATGGAAAAGTACGACCCGGCAAGAATGGAGCTTTCCACCCGGGATATCGTCGCCCGTGCGCTGGCAACCGAAATCCTCGAAGGCCGCGGAACGTCTTCCGGCGGCATATACTTAGACGTAACCCATCTCCCCGCCGAACAGATTGAAAAACGCCTGCCGGTCATGCTTTCCCAGTTCCTCCAGTTCGGCATCGACATCCGCTGCGAACCGATGCAGGTAGCCCCGACCGCCCACCACTTCATGGGCGGTCTTTGTATCACGGCGCAGGCAGAGACTACGGTGCCGCGTCTCTTTGCCGCCGGAGAGGTCACCGGCGGTGTGCACGGCGCAAACCGTCTCGGCGGAAATGCGCTGGCAGACACCCAGGTCTTCGGACGCCGGGCAGGAATTTCTGCCGGAAAGTGCGAACCGTCTGCAAAATCGGTCGATGCAGGCATTCTTTCGGCTGTCGAAGAGAAAATCTCGCGCCTCTATGAAGGAGATACTGCTGTATCTTCCGTGCAGAAGCGTCTGAAGTCTCTGATGTGGAATAATGTCGGCATTTATCGAAATGAACTCGACTTAAAAGTCGCCGAACGCGAGGTGCGCAAACTGCAGGGCGAACGTCTGAGAATCACCTCGCCGCAGGAGATTGCCGGCGCCTGCATCACCGAAAACATGCTCTGCACCGCCTCTCTTGTCATCTCCGGCGCACTGCTGCGCCGCGAGTCCCGCGGAGCACACACCAGAACGGACATTAAACAGAAGTGGGAGGCCTCCTCCTCGCCGTTTGGTCACACCTGGTTTGTCGGTGAGAAGGCAGGAATCGATATCGTGGAGGCCAACTTATGAAGGTCAGTATCTCCCGGTTCAATCCCGAAACCGATGCTGAGCCGCACTTCGAGACCTATGACGTCACGGTCCGGGAAGGAGCACGCGTCTTAAACGTCCTTGATGCGGTCCGCGACGAATGTGACCCGTCTCTCTCCTATCGGCACTGCTGCCGCGGAGGGCAGTGCGGTTCGTGTGCGGTCCGCGTAAACGGCGAACCGGCGCTTGCCTGCATGCAGGAAGCAAAAGACGGGGATATCATTGAGCCGTTAAACCTTCCGCGGATTCGCGATCTGGTAACAGACATCGCCCCGGCGATTGCCCAGATGGCATGGCTCAGCGCCGGGGAGTGCCGCGACTGTTCGTATGTAACAGCCGGGGATGTCGAGGAAATCAGTCCGCTTCGCGAGTGCATCGAATGCTTCTCCTGCCTCTCCTCCTGTCCGGCGGTTGGCGCTTCGACCTATGCTGGACCTACCGCGATTCGCCAGCAGCAGCGGCTGAATCTTGACCCGCGGGACAAAGCAGACCGCGTGGAAGAGGCGGTCGAAAAGGGACTGTTTTCCTGCACCACCTGCCACAAATGTGTCGAGGTCTGCCCGAAGGGAATCGAAACCCCGCGAAAGGCTGTCGAAAAACTCCGGGCACAGGCCGCTGCCCGCGGTCTGTCCCTTCCGGCGCACAAATCGTTAGCCGCTCTTATCGAATCCACCGGCCGCTCGGTTGAGAGAAAAGAGCCGACCTTCCTCGAACGCGTCCCGGACGTCATCGAGCCGGAAGGAGAGGTTCGTTCTACGGTCGGATTTTTCGTCGGCTGTATGTTCAATGCCCGCGTTGTTCAGCCGGCGCTTGATGCCATGGATGTCCTGCGGAGAAACGGCATCCGGGTCATCATCCCCAAATCTCAGGTGTGCTGCGGCTCGCCGCTTATCAGAACCGGGCTTGTCGGCTTCATTCCCGAACTGCAGGAGCGAAACATCAAAGCATTCGCTGATGCCGGCGTTGACACGGTTCTTACCATGTGCGCCGGCTGCGGCTCTACGCTGAAAAATGACTATGACACGCCGTTTAGGGTAGCAGACATCACCGAGTTCCTGGTCGAAACCGGCTTTGAAGAGCCGGCAAAAGTTCCGGGAACCTACACCTATCATGACCCCTGCCATCTTCTTCGCGGTCAGCACATCAAAGAACAGCCGAGAGTCCTTCTGCGTTCGGCAGCCGAAACGTTTGTCGAACTTGCCCCCCGGTGCTGCGGGGCAGGCGGCGGGGTGAAATCCGGCAAACCGGAAGAGGCTGCCCGTATCGGTGCTGTCCGGGCTGAGATGGTAAAAGAGACCAAAGCGGACTATATTGTGACCGTCTGTCCGTTTTGTGAGTTCCATCTCCACCAGGTAACAGGACTCCCGGTCAAAAACATGGCATCCCTCCTGCTGGAAGGATATCAGCGAAAAGATTCCGCCTGAAACGCGAAACAAAATCCAAAAAACTCTTCTTTTTTCAATCGGCAGAATGCCGTGCGACTGTTTTTAAAACCGTCTTCTATACGCTAATCTTATCTCATACAAGAACCCATATCTTAAGCAATAATTATCGGCAGGTGCAGACAGACATGCGACTCGTTATGAAGTTTGGCGGAACATCCGTTGGCGACATAGACGCCATCCGTAAGGTTGTTGCTATTATTAAGGAATCACGCGATGCGGGAAATGAGATAGCGGTAGTGGTTTCTGCGATGACCCGGGTCACAGACCAGATTATTGCAGAGGCGGAACGTATCGTGACCTGTACCGACAGGAAAGTACTCGATACCTTCATGGCAGACCTCAGAACCCGCCACATCACCACCCTTGAGGCGGTAGCGCCGGATTATATTGATGAGGTGACAAAACACATCGATATCCGCTTAGAGCGCCTGAAAAATATTTTAGTTGCGGTGCACAACCTCCGCGAGTTAACTCCGCGTTCCCGCGACTATATCATCTCCTTCGGCGAGAAACTTTCCGCACCGATTGTTTCTGCAGCCCTTCGCCAGATTGGCATCCCCTCCTTCCAGATAAGCGGCTGTGACGCGGGAATCTTAACCGACGGCGTGCATGGAAACGCAACCGCACTCCACGAAAGCTACGCCAGAATCGCTGAGCGTATCGGAAGCCGCATGGGAGACGAAGTCCCGGTCATCCAGGGATTCGCCGGCTGTTCCAAAGAAGGAGCGGTTACAACCCTCGGCAGAAGCGGTTCGGACTACTCCGGGGCAATTATCGGCGCCGGTGTTGACGCAGATGAGATTATCATCTGGACCGATGTTGACGGTGTCATGACGACCGACCCGAGAATGATTTCGGAAGCCAGAGTTATCGACTCCATCTCTTTCATTGAGATGATGGAGATGTCCTACTTCGGTGCAAAGGTTATCCACTCCAGAGCCTTAATTCCGGCAATGGAAAAGGACATTCCGGTGTATGTCAGAAACACCTTCAACCCGACTCACCCGGGAACGCTGGTCAGCCGCCAGACCCACACCGACGAGCGCATCGTAAAGGCCGTTTCCTTAATCAAGAACAGCTGTCTGATTTCCGTTTCCGGATTTACCACCGGAAGACCAGGTGTTGCCGGAGAAATCTTCTCCGCTCTTGCCGATGCGGATGTCAACGTGATGCTTATCAGTCAGGGATCTTCTGAACTGAACATCTCTATGATTATCACCGAGGATCAGATGGCACAGGCAGAGCAGGCCCTCGCCGCTATCAGCGAGCGCGGTCTGATTCGCCGCTATACCTTCACGACCAACGTGCAGGTTGTATCGGTTGTCGGTGCCGGAATGCGGGGAACACCGGGAACGATTGCCCGTATCTTCAAGAGTCTGGGAGAAAAGCACATCAATGTGCTGATGTTGTCCCAGGGATCTTCCGAGCTGAACATCTCCTTTGTGGTCAACGAAGAGGACGGCGTAAAAGCGGTTCGTGCAATCCACGAAGAGTACCACCTTGACAAAGAGACTGAGTAACATGACTGAGAAATATTCCTACAAAGAAGCCGGAGTCGATATTGATTTAGAGGCAGACGGTGTAAAGACGCTGATTAACATGCTCTCCTACAAGCGCTCCGGCGAGCACGGAATGCTTGGCGGAGTCGGCCACTTTGCCGGTTTAATTGACTTCGGAGACAAGGTCCTTTCGATGTGTACTGACGGTGTCGGAACCAAGATGCGTGTTGCAGATGATCTGCAGGACTGGTCTACTGTTGGTATTGACTGTATGGCTATGAATGTGAATGACATGTATGTCATGAACATCGAGCCGATTGCCTTTGTGGATTATATCGCGACCGAAGGCATCAACAAGGAACAGATGGTCCAGATTGGTGTCGGTTTAAACGAGGGTGCACGCCTCGCAAACTTAAACATCGTCGGCGGAGAGACCGCAACCCTGAAAGGAATGGTCAACGGTCTTGACCTCGCCGGAACCTGTCTTGGTGTCCAGAACCGTGATGCGGTTGTTACCGGTGAGAAGGTTGCGGTAGGCGATGTTATCGTCGGTGTTCCCAGTACCGGTGTTCACTCAAACGGATACACTTTAGCCCGCAAGGTCGCAGAGGAAAACGGCGGATACGAGACTGTTCTTCCATCCGGCAGAACCGTCGGTGAAGCGCTCTTAACCCCGACCCGTATCTACTCTGAGGTCCTGGATGTCTGCTCCAAGGTTGAAGTGCACGGAATGTGCCATGTTACCGGCGGAGGTCTGTTAAACTTCCTGCGTATCTCTGACCTTGGTTTCTCTATCGAGGACCCGCTTGAGGTTCCGGAGATTCTTGCATGGATTGCCGAGAAGGGTCAGCTTTCCGAGAACGAACTCTACCGTACGTTCAACATGGGAATGGGCTTTGCCTTTATCGTCGCACCGGAGGACGCAGAGAAGATTTGCGCATTAATTCCGGGTGCAAAAGCTGTCGGTCATGTAATTGAAGAGCACAAGGTTCTCCTGCGCGGTCAGGAGATTAATTAATCGAGGATTGCCCACGCAACACTATCGTGTTGCTTATGAGGTTGTTAGAAATCCTCTAATTTTCTTTTTTGCAGAGATATTCTGCAATAGTTCCTGCAGCATAAAGCGGGATATTTATCAGATGTCCGTTGTCCTGATAATCTGCCATAGATAGGCGTAATGATACCTTCGGCGAGTATTTTTCCGCAAAAACTTTGAGACTTTTCGCCTGCAGATTTGTTTCTGCTTTTACTTCAAGAGGGACTGCGCCTCCTTCCAATTCAATCAGGAAGTCAACTTCTGCAGTTCCTTTCTCATTCGTCCAATAATATATCGCGCTGTGCTGCATCTGGGTTAATACATACTGTTCTGTCAGCGCCCCTTTGAACTCAGCAAAGAGGGCATTT